>CAYYII010000079.1:0-4475 GCA_964471445.1 uncultured Gammaproteobacteria bacterium | reverse complement strand
GCGTCGACGAGGATGAGGTGCGGCTCCCCAAACGTTTCAACCTGCGCGAGATGGCGTTCATCGCTGTTTTTCTCGGCATGGTCAGCTCCTTTTTCGATTTCGGGTACTACGCGTTGAACCGCAAGGAAGGCGTCGAAGCCGTGCGAACGCTCTGGTTCTTGTTTTCGGTCGTCACGGAAATCCTGCTGATCTATTCGATCCGCACGCGCCGTCCGTTCTGGAGGTCCGCGCCGCCGACGCGCACGATGGTCGTGTTGAGCCTTTTGACGCTGATCGTCGCGCTTGGGTTGACGCTCCTTCCTTTCACTCGTGATATTTTCCATTTCATTAGACCGACGGCCCGCCAGCTCGGCGGCGTCGCCTTCATGGGCGTTTTATATTTTGTCGCGACCGAAGGGGTCAAACTGGCGTACGGCAAGATGACGAAATCCCAAGCCGCCGCATGACGTTTTCTCGCGCGAGCGCCATCTTCGCGATGATCCTGCTGCTCACGGGCGCGGGCTGCGCGCCGTTGAAAAAAATCGAATCGACATTGGCGAAGCTGCCGTGGTTTCGGGCGCCGTCGGGAGACGCCAAAGCGGCGGCCGAGGCGATCGCCTTGGAACCGGGCCTCGGCATAACGATCCGGCCTTCGACGTTCGGTGTGACGGGTGCGGTCGAAGAGGCGCTCGGCGATGAAAGCCGGGTTTTACGTCTCACTGTTCGCGAAGCGGCGCCGGAAACGCTTTTGGCGATGGACTGGAAAAGCGCATCCGCGACCGGAACCTTGACCTTGGCCTTTTACGAAGACGCGCAGGCCATGCTGCTCCCGGCATTTTGGCCGGCAGGTGAAGCTGAAGCGCGACATAATGGTGCAATCTGGATGTCGCATGCGGCCTTCGCGTCTTTGAAAAATGACCAAGCCGTCGAGTGGCGTCTCGGCTTGGCGGACCAGACACTTTCCGTGATTTCAAAAGCCTTCAAGGCGTTCAATGATCTCTCCATCCGTTTCGCCGGTTCTGCCACTTCGACGCCGGTCTCGCCGTTTCAACTGCGAAAAACGGGAACGTCGGATTCGTTCCCGCTTCTCGTAAATGACAAGTTGACGTTCGTGCGGATCCTGCGCGCTACAAGCTGGTTCGGCGACGTCTTCATTCTCGATAATCCCGAAAATCCGCTGATCGTGAAAGTCGTGGTGCACTCGGCCGCGCAGCCAGCGCTCAGGGCTCTCGAACCGACCTCCGTGCGCTGGAACGAGATCGGCTACGAAATTACTTCTCTTTTCCGCCCCTGACGTGGTGCGGCTGGTAGCCGTACCAGCAATTTTTGGCGTTCGGAGGGCAGAGCTGGGTGTTCTGGATGATCTGAAACGCCTCCTCGACGTCTTGGGCGAGATGATAGATCCCCATGTCCTCTTTATCGATGGCCTGATGGTTCTGATAGACGTGCTCTTCGATCCATTTCATGAACGGCCGCCAAAAATCCCGGCCAACCAGGATGATCGGCAGCGGGTCGATTTTTTTCGTCTGCACGAGCACGACCAGTTCCAGGAGCTCGTCGAGCGTGCCGAAGCCTCCGGGAAAGAAGACATAGGCCTGCGCGGCGAATGACAGCATCACCTTGCGGGTGAAGAAATAGTGGAAGCCTTGGGAGCGCGTCGTGTACGGATTCAAGTGCTGCTCTTTCGGCAGCTCGATGTTCAAGCCGACAGAAGCGGCTTTGACCTCCATCGCGCCGCGGTTTGCGGCTTCCATGATGCCGGGGCCTCCGCCGGTCACGATCGTATAGCCGGCTTTGCCTAGCTTTTGGGCAAGCTCCCGGGCTTCCTTATAATGATGGTCTTTCTCGCCGAAACGAGTCGATCCGAAAAACGAAACGGTCTTGTCCAGCGTGCGGATCAGCTCGAAGCCGTCGACGAATTCCGCCATGATGCGGAAAATGCGCCAGCCGAATTCTTGGGATAGTTCCTCCTTCATATGCGTTCAGTATACTCCGTACGCCCTCCGGGCGCCAAAGGCGCTTGTGTGCGCTACTGCAAGCGCTCGGGCCAATGCGGGTCGGTGACGACTTCGAGATCCAGGAAAACCGGCTTGCCATGGATCTGTTCGAGTTCCTTCCGGACCATCGTGCCGACTTTGCGAATCATGACGCCCGCCGCGCCGATGATCATCCGCTTGTGCTGGTCGCTGTCCGTTAGGATGCGCGCTTTGACATAGATCATGTCCTTGCCGTTTTTCGACGGGCGCGCTTCGATCTCGTCGACTTCGACGGTCGTG
This sequence comes from uncultured Gammaproteobacteria bacterium, assembly GCA_964471445.1. Taxonomy (GTDB): domain Bacteria; phylum Patescibacteriota; class Patescibacteriia; order SG8-24; family DYFX01; genus DYFX01. Next base: position 2,220 of record CAYYII010000079.1, on the reverse strand, counting down.
GTGTACGGGACTTCCTGATACAGCGACATGAAGAGCTTCTCGCGGATCAATTCGCCGTACCATGTCTTGCTGTCGACGTTCGTGATCTGATGTTCGGGGTAGACGGGCTCGCCCTCCGGCAGCCGCTCATAAATCGCCTTGATGAGCGCTTTGAGGTGTGTGCCTTTGAGCGCGGAGATTTCGATCGCAGCGTCGAAGTCCGAAGCGAGCGCGCGGAAGTCGTCAAGGTACGGTGTCTTTAATTCGTCGATCTTGTTGATGATCAAAAGCTTCGGCGCCTCGACGTCCTTCAAGAGCTTCAAAATATCCTCTTCTTCTTCGCCGATCGCGCGCGTCGGATCGACCACGTAGAGCACGAGGTCCACGCCTTCCAAGGCGCCTTTGACCGCTTGGTTCATGTGCGAGGTCATGAGATCGCGGCGCTTGCGGAAGATGCCTGGCGTGTCGACAAAAATAATCTGGCCCTCCGCGCCGTGGAGGACGCCTTGGATGGCTTGACGCGTGGTTTGCGGCTTAGGGGTCGTGATCGCGACCTTGGTGCCGACAAGCGCGTTCACGAGCGTCGATTTTCCGGTGTTGGAACGCCCGACGAGGGCGACGAATCCGACTTTCATAGCGAGGTTAAGTGTACCACTGTTTCAATATGGGGCGTATGCGGGAAGAGGTCGACGCAGACGGCCGGCTCCGCGCGGTAAGCGGCGAGCAAATCTTTCAGGTCCAGGGCGAGCGTCCGGTAGTTGCAGGAGACGTAGACGAGACGCGGCGGCCGTTTTTCCAGCAGCGTTTTTTTGACGCTGGGATGCAGGCCGCTCCTCGGCGGATCGACGATGACGACGTCAGGCCGCTCCGTTTCCCAGGAAAGCTTTTCGGCGGCCTCCGCGCGATAGCGGACGTTGCTGATGCTGTTTTCTTTCGCGCTCGCCTCGGCTTCCGCGATCGCGTGCGGGTCGAGTTCCACGCCGAGCGCGGAGCCGACGTCTTTCGCCAGCGCCAGAGAGAAGAATCCGCCGCCACAGTAGAGATCGAGCAACCGCTCATGCGGGCCGGCGAGGACCAGCGCCCGCACGCGTTCCAGCAATCGTCCCGCCATGCGGCTGTTCGTTTGGAAAAACGCGTTCGGATGGATGCGATACGTGACGTCGCCGATCGTTTCGCGCAGGAGCGCATCTCCTTTAAGCGGGCGGAGCTCCGAGGCGAGCGAAATATCGGTCGGTAGGGGATTGATGCCGTGCACGAGCGACGTGCACAAGGGCGAGAGCGCGGCGATCAGCTCCTCTTTCTTTTCAAGCTCGCCTTGGGCCGTGACCAGTGTGATCAGTCGTTCGTTCGTGAACTTGCCTTCGCGAATGACGACGTAACGGAGAAAGCCTTCGTGGCGCTGATTATCCCACGGCTTGTGCGATGTCGTGGCGGCCCAGGCGCGCACCGCGTTCAAGACATCCGTCGCTTCCGCCGAGAGCATCAAGCAGGTCGTGAGATCCAGATGGCGGTCCCAGCGCCCGGGCTCTTTGAGGCCGAGCTCGCCTTTCGGCCCGAAGACGAAATCCATCCGGTTGCGATGGCGGAAGAGTTCTTCCGCATGCACGATCTCGGAGACGTCGACATTGATCGGGGCAAGCGCTTCGGCGACCATGCGGCGCTTTTCTTCGGCTTGGCGTTCATATCGCACGTGCTGCCAGGCGCAGCCGCCGCAGACGCCTGCGTGCGGGCACTCTGTCTTTACGCGATCAGGCGAAGCTTCAAGGATGCGAATCTCCGCCATTTTGGCAACGCCCTGCTTGCGACCGACAAAAAGACCTTCGACCGTCTCGCCGGGAATGACAAAAGAGGCGGCCGTTTTTTTGGCTTCGGTCCTGCCGATGCCACGGCCGCGCTCGTCGAATGATTCCACGTGCAATGTGAGTTTCTCGCCGTACTTCATGTCGGCCCAACGCTACCTGTTTTGGCGGCATTCGTCAATCATTGGGGCTGGGTCGTGCGCGTGCAGGCGCACACGTCGTTCAAGCAGGTCTTTTCGTACGTGGAAGGACATGAAACCGATCCGCACTCTTTGACTGTCTTGCAGGCGACGGGAACGTTCTCGATCCTGCGCTGGCACGCGCAGCGCGATTGTTCGCATGCGGCTGAAAAGCCCGGCGGGCATTCCGTGGAGCAATCCGCCGTGCTTTTACATGACGCGGTCTGGCCTGCTTGAGCGCAGGCGCAGGCGCCGGAGACGCA
>CAYYII010000078.1:0-4515 GCA_964471445.1 uncultured Gammaproteobacteria bacterium | reverse complement strand
AGGAACAGCGTGCCGAGAGCGATTTCCGAAAGCGTGATCAGCCAGCCCCATTCGTTTGCGGGCATGACGAGGTTCGGCGCGAACAGCGTGCCCTGCAATCCCGCACCCATGAGTGAAACGCCGATCAACGCGCCGAGGACGGCTCGCGGATTCAGACGTGCATGCGACAAATGGTCATCGAACCAGCGCGAAAGGCGGGAGCCATCGAGCCGGCGATCGATCCAAACAGCCAAAAGGAAGAGCGCGGCCACAGCCAGTGCGGCCGCGATCGCGAAGACGGCATCCACCCGCAAGAAGATCGGCAGGCCGGACGCGAGCGCGCGCTCGTCCACGAACCACTTTTCATGCGCGAGGACGTTGCCTCCCGCAAAGAGAAGGGCAAGAACAGCGAGCGGCCAGCGATTCCAGTTCCAGCGGAGTTTCATATGCGCAAAGTGTAGCATGAACGCGCGCGTAGGCCTGTTGAAAAAAGAGAACACAAAGCACGCCATCGCCGACCTTGATGCCGGCGCTTTTCATCGAATACCGATCAACGCATCGCCAAAATGGATCTCTTGTAGCTTTCCAAATTCTCGAGGGCGATGCCTGTGCCTTTGACGACGCACAGCTGCGGCTCGTCGGCGACGTAGGCCGGGACGCCGGTGGCTTTCGCCAAAAGGCGATCGAGATTGCGCAGCTGCGAGGAGCCGCCCGAGAGGATCATCCCCTTTTCCATGACGTCGGCGGAGAGTTCCGGCGGGGTGCGGCGCAGGACTTCTTTCGTGGCGGCGATCAGTTCTTCGAGCTCGTTCTGGATCGCGTCGGTCACGTCGTCGGATGTGACCGTGATCGTGCGCGGTAGGCCCGTGATCATGTCGCGACCTTTGGATTCCATCGACAATTTTTCGTCCAAATAGAGGGCGGAGCCGATCGTGATCTTGATCTCTTCGGCGGTGCGCTCGCCGATCGTCATGCCGTATTTGCGGCGGACGTGCTCGGTGATGGCGGCGTCGAGCTTGTTGCCGCCGATGCGCACCGAATCCGAAGCAACGATGCCGCCCAAAGAAATGACGGCCATCTCAGCCGTGCCGCCGCCGATGTCGATGATCATGTGCCCCGACGGCGAGCCGATCGGGATGTCAGCGCCGATCGCGGCGACGACCGGCTCCTTGATGATGTAGGCCGCGCGCGCGCCGGCGGCGATTGTCGCGTCAATGACGGCGCGGCGCTCGACGGAGGTGATGCCGCCCGGGACCGCAACCATCACTTCGGGACGGAAGACGCGGATGCCGCCGACGGCTTTATTGATGAAATACCGGAGCATCGCTTCGGTCGTCTTGTAGTCGGCGATGACGCCTTCCTTCAAAGGGCGCACGGCCACGATCGTGTCGGGCGTGCGGCCGAGCATTTCCTTCGCTTCTTTTCCGACGGCCAAAATCTTCTTGTCGATCGTGGAGATAGCCACGACCGAAGGCTCGTTCATGATGATGCCGCGCTTGGGCGCGTAGACCAGGACCGTCGTCGTGCCGAGGTCGATGCCGATCTTCTTGATGAACATTCGCGGGAAATTACTGGAGGCCGACCGAGAACTGGCGATCGGTGCGGAGATCCGTGGACAAGCGGTAGTGCGAATCGCCCCATTGGGTTTGCGGTTCGGGGGGCGTCGCGCGCGCTACGTTCTTACCAAAATCGAGGTCGAGCGTCAAACCGTGGGCAAGGGTGCCAAGCTGCTTCTGCACGTCGAGGAGGTAGCTTCCGTTCCTGATCGTTTTCGCGACGGCATCCGAAACCCGGTATTCCATCGTGAGCGCGCGCGACTCGCCGGGCTCGATCGAGATGAAGGCGCCGAAGACCGTATGACCGAGCTCCTCCGTCACGTCGATCGCGCCCGGACGGCGTTTCGGATCGTTCAGCTTGTCGTCGACCATCATCCCCTCCCCCTTGATCAGCGTGCTGCCGAGCGGGACGTAGAAGCGCGTGTACGTCCGATAGCGCGTCGTTTTCCAATTGAAGCGCCCATTGTTCTTGTACGTGATCGACGCGCGCGCGATCCAGGAGTCGCCATCCGGCTTCAATGCGTACGAAATCTTCTTGTCCATGACCGCGTCGGTCTTGAGCGACGCGAGGTTCGCGTCGATAATCGCCAGTTGGTCGTCCGTGCCAGAACGGAAACGTCCCGACCAGCCGCTGCCGTCGGCGAAGGCTTGCAGCGTCGCGTCGTGGAACGAAGCCATCAGATGTTTCTCCTTGAGGGACGCTTGCGCCACTTCGGCCAGCTGCGCGAGATTCGAAAGCTTGGTGCCGAGGATTCGCTTGATGAGCTCCTGCCCGAGCTTACCAACGACGTCTTTGCGCTGCGCTTGCGGCGTGCCGTCCGTCCAGAAGGCGACTTCGACCCGGTATTCGAGCTCGTCGACCACATTGTCCGCCGTAAACGTCGATCCGTCGATCGTAATGGGCCCGGTGATCGCCAACAATTTCGAGATCATGGTCGGCGTGATCCCAATCACGCCGTCAATCGCTTCTTTTCCGCCTTCAAGATGATAGAATTTTTCGACGTTCAGGGCGGAGACGGCGAAATCCGGCGACCAGTTGGAGTCGCGCATGAACCAGCTCGGGACGCGCAGGTATTTCTTGAGCGGCTCCGGCGGCGACTCGTGCATGTACGCTTCTGACGGACCGTCGATCGCGTAGATGTCGTCCGTGAAGAACGAGGCGATCTCGGCGTCTTCGACCTTCAAAATGCCGTAGGTGCCGATAAAGCCGCCGCCCGGACGTAGCTCGGTGTTGTTGAGCATCAGGAAAAGATACGTCTTGGGAGCCGGGTAGCCGAAGATCGAAGGCAGCATCGCAAGCGGAGACAGGTCCTTGGCCATTAAGTCGCGCATCGTCCGCAACTGCGCCTTGTATGGCTCAATCGATGCGAGAATACCTTCGGTCAGCGGCGTCTTTTTCACACGATCCCAAGCCGTGATGGCACGGTCGAGCGACGTCCGCGCGACGGCCAGGCGATCGGGCGCTTGCGACAGGTTCTGCAAGAGCACGCGCTTCTCCTCGCGCGTAAGGGAAGAGACCGGCCGGGCATCCCCTGACAAGTCCGGTACGCTGCCGATCGTCATGCCGCCGTTTTTCAAGACTGCGACGAGATCGGCGCCGACGTCGATCGCCTCTTTCAACGCGATCGCCGCTTCGCGCCCGCCTTCAAGCAGCTCATAAATGTTGGTGAGATCGTCGCGCAAGAATGGCAGGGATTTGAACGGCTTCAACTTCACTTCGGCTCTCTGAGCCGCTTCAAAACGCTGCGCGGCTTCATCGAGACGGCCGGAGGCCGTTTTGAAATCAAGCTGTTCGGCCGCATCCTTGGCGCCAAAAAGCGCATCGCGTCCGGCTTGCGCTTGGGCATAGACTTCGCGCGCGGTCAGAAGCGCAGGCACCGCGATGGCGGCGCCGATCACGATTACAAACGCTAAAAAGGCAAGCGCGCCGTAGAGGACGTACTTCCAAACTTTTTGAGGGGGTTTTTCAGCTGATCCGACCAGAGGCTGCCCGTGAAATTCCATGGGCGCAGTATACCATGCGAGTCACCCCGCCTTGATGCAAGAAGCCTTTTGTTCTTTTCCCGGCAATGGCTGCCCCCACCATTTTTTAAAATAACTGATCGCGCTTTTGATATGAATGCGCGAGACGCTGTTCGTGAAGGGCGCCAAAAACCACAGCGTGTCCGCCGATTCTCGGCGATGATAGTGGATAATATCAATGCCCGGATGATAGACGACTTTCCAACCGGCCTCCCAAAACCGTCGGCACCAGTCGGTGTCCTCGAAGTAGACGAAAAAACGCTCGTCAAAGACGCCAACGTTTTCCATCGCCTCGCGTCGCACGAACAAGGCGGCGCCTTCGATCCAATCGACGTCGGTCGGCGCCTGCATGATGACATCGCGCAAGAAATAACGATCGATCTCTTCTTTCGCTTTCGCCCCCGCGCCGAGCGGCGTGCGACGGTAGATCGGAATCCAGGGCGTCGGGAAACGGTGCGCAGATTCCTGGCGCGTGCCGTCGGGATGCATGAGCCTCGGACCCAAGACGCCGATCTCCGGATGCGCTTCCATATATGCGAACATCGCCTCGATCGAACCGGAACCCACAAGCGCGTCGGGATTGAGGACGAACACGTATTTCCCTTTGGCCTTACGGATCGCCAAATTGTTGCCGGCAGCGAAACCGACGTTGCGATCGAGCGCGATCAGGCGCGCTTCGGGAAATTCTGCGCGCACGAGCTCCGGCAAGCCGTCCCCTGAAGCGTTATCAACGACGAAGATCTCGTAATTCAGGCGAATGCGCGCGAGCCGCAAGCTTTTCAAGCCCTGCTTGACCATGCCGCGCGTCTTGTAATTCACGATGACGATCGAAACGTCCATAGCTACTTGAACCATTTTCGGATCTCTTTCGCCGAGGCGTTGCGGCGCTTGCGGAGGGCGCGGCGTTTCTTCCACATTTTCGGCAAGAGGGCGAACGCTTCGAAATAGGCGCCGAGTG
>CAYYII010000077.1:0-4518 GCA_964471445.1 uncultured Gammaproteobacteria bacterium | reverse complement strand
GGGGACGGCGAGTAGGCAATACCGCAGGCGCAGGCGCCAAAGGAGCACGGCCGTGCAGGACGCCAAGACCGCGAAGAGAAGCGCGACGAACAGTGAAGAAAGCTCTCCGAGCGCGCTGCGTGCGCGCAGGGCTTCCGTCAGAGTGGCTTGGATCTCCACGCCGCTCATGGGACGACCTTCGCTGACGGATGTTTGAGCTTCATCATGCAGATCGGGGGCCGTGGCTCCGACCAAGACGATCTTGCCCTTAAACGATTCCTCGGGAACGCGTCCTTCCAAGACGTCGGAAAAGGCATAGGTCGTGAAGGTGCCGGGAATCCCGTAGAAAGGAATCCGGAGAACGGCGCCGCTCGTCTCGCAGCAATCAGCGAGAAGAGCGGCGAAGGAATCGACAGGGGCGGCGTGGCGCACAATGCCGTCCGGATCCGCGAGCAGGGTCGTGTGGCCGACGCGCTCCTTGACCGCGGACACGAAGCGATCAAGTGGGAGCACGCGCGTATCGAAACCGGTTACGAGGTTTCCGCGCACGTGCAAAACGACCTCTTTCGGAAGGACGGCATGCGGAGTGGCACGAAGCGCGGTTTCAAGCGCAGCGTCCTCCGCTTCCGACGAGGGTTCGGAAAACGTGACGTCGTAGCCGATCGCCGCGGCGCCGGACTGCGTAAGCCGATCAAGCATGCGGGCATGCGCCGTGCGCGGCCAGGGCCAGCGGCCGATCGCGGAAATCGAAGCGTCGTCGATTGCAACGATGACGACGTCTCCTGAAGGCTCGCGCGTTTCGATCATCTTGTCCTGAAGACGCGCTTCAAAGGAACGCCAATAGCCGAGCGACCGGAAGAGCGTCAGACAAGCGACCAATACCAAGACCGCCGCGAACGCTTGGCGGCGGACGCGAGATGCGGAATGAGAACGAAGATCTTCGATCGGCATGGAAGCGGATCAATTCGGGGTTTCGTCCTTGGACACGACGCGTACGGTGTCGGTGACCACGAGCGTTCCGTCGGTCCCAACGTAGGAAGCGGTCAACTTCGCTTCACCTGAAACCCTGCCCGCCGTGAATTGGTTGCCGCGCATGGATCCGAACGCGCTGGTATCGGTCGGCAAGGAGGCAAGCGACCATTGGGTCCGCTCAGTAACGTCTTCGCTGCGGCCGTCGCTCCAGCGCACGTAGGCGCTGAAAAGGCCGGATTCGCCGAAACCGAACGTGAAACGTTGCGCGGTGATTTCAAGACGGAGCGGTGTCGGCGCGGCGGGCGAGGCCGTTGTGCTGCCGACCGGAATCTCCGAAGCCCCCGAAGCGCGCGCGGGCGCCGCTCCCCCAGCGGGGGCAGGCGATGGAGCGGTAGCGAACTTCGCTCTGCGCGCAAGAACGCGGTTCATGACGTCTGCGAGATCTGGCGAAAGGTCGAGCAGCATGCCGTTCAGCTCAGCACCGAAGTCCGCGTGGTGCGCGACAGCTTCCATCAAGCGCGGATCAAGGCGGCATCCGGCTCCAGCCTCTTTGCAGAAGCGCTTGGCGCGGATGAGCAGCGTCTTCGCGCGACCCTGATCACCCTGATCGACGGCTAGGATCGCTTCGGCGACCAAGCGGGAAAAACCTCGCTGGCCGACACGCGCGCGTTCGGGATCCGCGTTGCCGAGATGCGCGCGCTCTTTCCCTTCAATGCGTTCGCTGAGGAGGGTGGTGGGCGCAAAGCGCTTCACGTCAGAGCGAATCCTCTGCTCGATCTGTTCCAAAAGCTCTTGATCATGCTCTCGGTTATCACGGACCCAGGCATCGTTGGCGAGATCTGCGGCAGTATCGATCTTCCAAGAAGCCGCGACAGCGCGCTGCGAGGTCTTGGCGGCAGAAACGGGCAAGCGCAACCGCTTGCCTTTCGGAAGGTCGATAGACGTTCCGCCGGTCACAGGCGCGACGGCAACGAGATGCTCGTCGACATAGATGTCCTCGGAAGCCGTCGAAACACCCACGAAAAATGCGGTGCCGCGGACGGTCGCCACGAGATGCGAGGTACGGACCTCGTAGGAAGATTCCGGCGACATGAAGTCGAGCAAGCGCGACCACAAGCGACCACTCTCAATCAAGACATGTCCGACAAATCTACCGCTGTTTTCATCCCAGGAGAGCGCAGAGAGCGTGGCGGAAGCGTTCTCATCGAGTCGCGCTTGGCCTTGCTCGAAGAGATCAAGCGTGGCGGACGCTCCAGGACCGGTCCGCAAGGCGTCTCCTTGCGCGATTTCCGTTGGACGATCGATCGGGATCCATGCGGCGGTTCCGGCTTTCCGCAGCTCTACAGAACCTTTTTCCGGCGTGACGAGCGCACGCCGCGCCGCGAATTCCGGAGACCGGGCGGCCGCGGAAGCGGCGGAGAAATTCAGAAAAGCCTCGAACGCGAAGAAGCCGATCGCGAGAACGGCCAAGGCGATAAGTCCGATTTTTTGTTGCTTGGTGATCATATGTTTATACCCCGAGGATCGCGCGCAGGTCTTCCGACGGCTCCCATGGCGGATCGAACGTGACTTCGATATCGACGACGCGCAGCCCGAGCATCAAAAGACCCTGCTTCAATTCGCCGAGCAGCTGCGGGCCGTAGGGGCAGAGCGGCGTCGTGAACGTCATCCTCACCTTCAGCTGCTCTTCGTCTTCCGAAAGTTCGAAGCCGTAAATCAGCCCGAGCGTCCAGATGTCGATATGGAGTTCCGGATCCTGGGTGTGCTTAAAAACTTCAGTGATTTTTTCTTTCATCGTCATATCAATCGGCGACAGTTTCGTACCCTTCCTTGCCGATGCGTTCCGCCAGCTCATTTCCGCCTTGCGCGACGATCTCTCCTTCCTTCATCACATGCACGACGTCGGGCGAAAGCGCGGCGAGCAGTTTTGGATTGTGGCTGATGACCAAGATGCCGATCTTCGGGCCCCGCAGGCGCGCCAGGCCGTCGGTCACGATCTTGAGCGCGTCGATATCGAGACCCGAGTCGGTCTCGTCGAGCACCGCGTAAGAAGGATCAAGGACGGAGAGCTGCAGGACTTCCGCGCGCTTCTTCTCGCCGCCTGAGAAACCCGCGTTCAGATGACGGCGCCCGAAGGCCGGATCGATCTTCAGGTCTTCCATGCGTGCTTGGAGAAGCGCGTGAAATTCGAGAACCGAGAGCGGCGCGGCTTTCACCGCGTTGAAGGCCGTGCGCAGAAAGCTGGAAAGCGTCACGCCGGGAATCTCCGGTGTCGACTGCATCGAGAGGAACAGGCCCGCTCTGGCGCGCTCATGTGGCGCAGCCGCGGTGATGTCTTGGCCGTCGAGTAGGATCTTCCCGCCCGTGATTTCATATTTCGGATGGCCGGCCAAAGCGTTGGCGAAGGTCGACTTTCCGGAACCGTTTGGTCCAAGAAGGGCGTGGACTTCGCCTTTTTTCACTTCCAAAGAAACGCCTTTGACGATGGCTTTGCCTTCACGGGCGACGCTCAGGTTTTCGATCTTGAGGGATTCCATATCAGTTCTTTTTGCGCAAAGCGCTATTGAGCGTCCGCAGCGAGAGCATCGCGCATTTCATGCGCATGGGACCGACGTCGATCCCGAGCATCTCCATGATATCGCGTTCCGAGAGCGCCAGCACCTCGGCGAACGGCCGACCCTTGATCCGGTCGGTCAGCATCGAGGCGCTGGCCGTGCTGACAGCGCAACCCTTGCCGTCGAACTTCACGTCACTCACGCGGTCGCAGGCGTCGAGCGACAGGAAGAGTTCGATGACGTCGCCGCAGCTCGGATTCAATTCTCGCGCCTGCAGCGATGCCCCTTCAAGCCGGCCCGCGTTGTGCGGATGCTTGTAGTGATCGAGAATGTTCTCCATGTAGAGATGTTCTTCCATATCAGAGTTTCAGCGTGGCCTTGGCTTTTCCGATCGCTTCGACGAGCGCGTCGACATCCTGCATGTCGTTGTACGCGCCGAAACTGGCGCGGGAGGTGCCGGTCAAGCCGAGCGTGCGCATGAGCGGCATGGCGCAATGATGCCCGCCGCGGACGGCCACACCTTCGCGGTCGAGAAGTGTCGCGAGATCATGCGGATGCGCTCCCGCGACTTCGAACGAGATCACACCGATGCGCTCCCCCGCCCTCGGACCGACGATCTTCAGGTCCGAAATCGCCGAAAGCTTTTCGAGCGCATACTCCGTCAGTTCGCGGTCATGCGCTTCGATTGAGTCCATGCCGATCCTTTCAAGATAGTCGATCGCCGCGCCGAGTCCGATCACGCCCGCAATATTGGGCGTGCCCGCCTCGAATTTCATCGGCGCGTCGCTCCATGTCGAGGCCTCGTACGTCACTTCGCGAATCATGTCGCCGCCGTACTGCGCCGGTTCCATCTTTTCAAGCAGCGCTTTCTTGCCGTACAGGATGCCGGTACCGGTCGGTCCGTAGGCTTTATGCGCCGAGAATGCGAGGAAATCGCAGCCAAGATCCTGAACATCCACCTTCATGTGCGGCACGGATTGCGCGGCGTCGAGGATGAAAACGGCACCGACGG
>CAYYII010000076.1:0-4604 GCA_964471445.1 uncultured Gammaproteobacteria bacterium | reverse complement strand
ACCGACTACGCGATCGGCGCTCCGCTTGAAGGCTCTGAGAAGCCCGCCGGTTACAACGGCTAACGATACCGTCCAATACGAAAATCCCGGCCGCGCGGCCGGGATTTTTGATGGGCGTTTAGTAATCGCGCAACCGCGAGATGCCTTGGTGCGCTTGGATCTTTTCGAGCGCCTTGGCTTCGATCTGACGGATGCGTTCGCGCGTGACGTCGAATTCCTTGCCGACTTCCTCGAGCGTGTGGGCCACGCCGTCGGTCAGGCCGAAACGCATTTCCAGGATCTTCTGCTCGCGGGGCGAAAGATCCTTGATGACGTTCTGGACGTAGTCGCGGAGCAGCTGGAGCGCAGCGGCGCGGTCCGGGCTCACGTTCTTCACGTCCTCGATGAAGTCCTCGAGCGTCGAGTCTTCGTCATCTTCGCCGACCGAGGCTTCGAGCGAGACGGTGTCCTGGGAGATTTGGATGATGTGCCGGACCTTTTCGACCGACTCCCCCATTTCGGCGGCGATCTCTTCCGGCAGCGGCTCGCGGCCGAGGTCTTGGATCAATTGGCGCTCGATCTGCTGGAAGCGGTTGATGGTTTCGACCATGTGGACCGGGATGCGGATCGTGCGCGACTGGTCGGCCAAGGCGCGCGTGATCGCCTGGCGGATCCACCACGTCGCGTAGGTCGAGAACTTGTAGCCTTTGCGGTATTCGAATTTCTTGACCGCGCGGAAGAGGCCGATGTTGCCTTCCTGGATCAGGTCGAGGAGCGACAGCGACTTGCCGACGAATTTTTTGGCGATCGAGACGACGAGGCGCAGGTTGGCTTCGATCAGGCGGCGTTCGGCTTCGCGCTCGTTGCGCTCCTTGCGCTTGGCGAGTTCGACTTCTTCGGCGCCAGTCAGGAGCGGGATCTTGCCGATCTCGCGCAGGTACATCTGGATGGAGTCGGTCGAGATCTCCATCTCGAGGACGCTCTTCTTGGCTTCCTTTTTGAGATCTTTTTCCTTGTTGACGACGCGGATCATGCCCATGGCCGTCTCGCGCTCGCCGGCCTTGCCGAGCAAGCCCTCCTTCATCTCGACGATCTGCACGCCACCCTTGTCGAGGCGGTTCAGGAATTCCTCGTAGACGAAAAGATACTCCTCGACTTCCGAGAAGACGTGCATGATTTCCATCTCGGTCACGAAGCCGCGCGCGTGGCCTTTCTTGAAAAGATTCTCGACGAGGTCGAGCGCGGGCGGCTCGATTTTGACACGCTTGCCTTTCAGTTCCGGCGCTTTCTTCGGCGCCTTGGCTTTCAGGACGGGCTTCTTCGCGGCCGGCGCCTTTTTCTTGGCGACGGGCTTTTTCTTTTTGGCGGATGTCTTCGGCATGTGAAACGTCAAAAAAATAACCCCCGACTTCAATTGTGCAGACGTTTGTTGATTCCCTCGAGGCGCTTGGCGATTTGAATTGACGCCGCGCGATCTCCGCGCTGTTCAGCCTCGGCGAGGGCCCCGACGAGTTCCTTCTCCGTCTTCTTGACCGCGGTTTTCTCAAGTTCCCGCGCGCAGACGACGGCCTCTTCGACCAATTGTTCCGCGGTCCATTCCGGCATATCGCGATCCTTCAAAAGGAGGATCGGTTCGATCGCGGGGAGCGTCGGGTCGGTCTGCCTGGCATTGGCGTACCAGGCGAAAAAAGGCGCTTGAAGGACGGGGGCTTTAGCGCTGTCAGTATAGTATGCGGCCAGCATCTTGGCTAGGCTCCCGAGCGGCCCGGCCGGAAAACGGTCGTCGAGCGCGCCAGCGTGTGCCGTAAAGAGCTGGGGATCATGAAGCATTAAGGCCAAAAGGCGCTTAGCCAGGCGTTCTTCTCGCGTATCGATCTTGGGAGCTTCCGGCCGGGCTGTTGCCGCCTTGGCCGCCTGTGCACCCAGAGTCGTGACGGCCGCACGCACGGCATCATTACCCAAAGCAAGGCGCTGGGCGACCGTGTGAATCCAATGATCGCGAAGCACGGGGTCTTCGAGCAGCGCAAAAATCGGTTTCAGGGACTGCAGGGCATTCCGCTTGCCGTACGGATCGCGCATGTCGACGCTCGAGAGCGCACGCTCGACGGAAAACTCGATCATGTCGCGCGCTTCGCTGATGGCTTTCCGCCAGAGCTCGGGATCCTTGCGGATGACTTCGTCCGGATCCTTGAAGCCTGGCGGCAGGACGACGACCATGACTTGAAGCCCGCTCTTCCAAGCGTGCGGCAGCGCGCGTGAAGCGGCGTTCTGTCCGGCGATGTCGGCGTCGAACGCCAAGGCCAGACGCGTGCAGTAGCGCTTCAAAACGTCGATCTGCTCTTCGGAAAACGCGGTGCCTGACACGGCGACGACGTTTTTAACGCCGGCTTCATGCGACGAAATCGCGTCCATGTTGCCTTCGACCAGCACGGCGAAATCCGCTTTCTTGATCTGATTCTTGGCCCGATCGAGCGCGTAGACGAGGCGGCGTTTCTTATAGACGATCGTCTCCGGCGTATTCACGTATTTTCCTGTTTTCTCGGCTTCCGGGCTGTCCGGCATAATACGGCCGGTAAAGCCGACGACCGCGCCCTTTTCGTCGCGCAGCGGGATCATGATGCGGTCTCGGAAGCGGTCGTAATGACTGCGGTTCTTATCGCTCGGGATCGCGAGGCCGGCCGCGACGATCTTGTCCGGCGCGTGGCCTTTGCCGGTCAGGCCTTTGACCATCGCATCCCAGCTCGACGGCGCGTAGCCGATCCGAAATTCCGCGAGCGTCTCTTCTTTCACCCCGCGCTTCGCGAGGTACGCGCGGGCGCGGTCCCCTGTCGGCGCATGCTTCAGGGCCGCTTCGAAGAACCGCGTCGCATCTTCCAAAATCGCCAGCACGGCTGCACGTTCAGAATCGGCTTGCGGATCGTAGTCCGGCAGGTGCACGCCGGCCCGGCGCGCCAGTTCCTTCAGCGCGTCGCGAAAATCGACGTTCTCCATCTTCTGATAGAACGTGAAGACGTCGCCACCCTCGCCGCAGCCGAAGCAATGCCAGAACTGCTTATCGCGATGCGCGTAAAAACTCGGGGTCTTTTCACCGTGAAACGGGCACAAGCCCCGAAGCGATTGGCCGCCGGCCGCGCTCAAGCGGACGTACTCGCCGACCACCTCAATGAGGTCCAATTTTTGCTTTACCTCTTCGGTCGACGTCATAGGTTATCCACAACCATACTATCGCAAAAACGCCGGGATGCAACGGCGAGGCGGATCTTGCCCAAAAGCGGCATTTCGGATAGACTGCTCCCGTACCACCGGCTCGCGGAGGGGTCGCATAGTGGTCTAGTGCGCTCGCTTGGAAAGCGAGTATACCGCAAGGTATCAGGAGTTCGAATCTCCTCCCCTCCGCCAGAAAACGCCTGGACATCGTCTGGGCTTTTTCTTATGCTGACACCGACCAAAAGGAGGACGCATGGACCCGCTTGATCCCGCATCGCCAAACAAGGCCGCTTGGCACGACGGCAAGACCGTCGGATCGATCCGGTTCGTCCAGAACGCCGAAGCCGCCCTCGCCGAAGAGAACGACATGAGCGATGCCGAGCGTAGGTTACTCATCGTGCGCATCGAAATGCTGAAGAGAGGCGCATTGAGACTCGATGATGAAGAGACCGTCGATGAATGGCTCGAACAGCTCCGTCACCACCGCCCGTGAACCGGGCGTTTTTTAAAAAAAACCGGCAACGTGCGTTGCCGGGGTCTTCGACGGGCGGTATCCCGGATGCCTTGCATGAGGGCGGTAAGCGCTCGCCTGTCGAGTATCCACGCCAGAGAGTGGCGCGGCCCCCCCAAGCCCGCAGGCTTGGATCCGCTGAGTTATACATCCACGCTGGCTTCGGCGTCAAGAGCCATCTCTCTCGCCGGGAGAGGAGAAATGAACGTGAAGCGCGGACCTTTGTACCCGCACCTCGGATCATCCACCTCTGCGAGAAACTGCGGGATCGAGCGGAAACAGAGGGCGAATGGCTCGTACATGGCCTGATAAAAGACCTGCGGCGGATGCGGCAGCTCGCCGGGCTGAGGGTTCGTGGCGTCAGTCGCGATGCCCCTGACGGCGTAGAGTCTGTCTTCCTTGTAGTGACGATAGATGCCTGGACGGACTCGATCATCCATGCGATGCGCTCCCTGGTGCGGTGTTCCATTTGACGCGCTTCAGCATGACAAAGACTCCGGCCGCGCACAAGAGGGCCGATCCGTACTGCGCAGGCGTCAGCCCGAAATACCGGACGTCGGCGGCGCGCAGGAAATCAAGCGCGAAGCGCACGGGACCGTAGACAAGCATGAAGAGAGCGAAATAAAAACCGTCCGCGCGAGGCTTGCGGGCGAGCGCGATGAAGGCGCTGAAGAGCAAAACGTCGAAGATGCCGAGCAGGAGCCCGAGATCGTAACGCGGACCGTCCGGATAGTGTACCGCCAGCCACTTCCCCGCCCCGTGCGCCAAGGTGCCCGGATGGTCATGAATGAGAAAGCAACCGATGCGCCCGCAGCCGAGTCCGAGCGGTGTCGCCATCACGAGAATGTCTGCCGTCTTCAAAAGAGGAAGCTTCAGCTTTCGGACCTGCCAGAAGAATGAAACCGCC
>CAYYII010000075.1:1755-4821 GCA_964471445.1 uncultured Gammaproteobacteria bacterium | reverse complement strand
CCGCGGACATCGTGGTGGCCGCCTGGTCGACCGAGTTGATCGCTGCAGCCATGCGTGGCATTCCCGCCATCCAGCTCGTCGATCGTGACTTTCTCGGTCCCGGAAAGGTCGAAAAGTCAGGGCTCCGTTTTCCGCTCCCGCTGGCCCGCGCCGGCGCGGTCGCTCATTGCAACAGCGTGGATGATGCCGCGACGATCGTCATGATGCTGTCGTCCAAGACTGACCCTCTCGGAAGGCTTGGCCTGCGCGAAGGTATGCTTGCGAAGCAAGCGGAGTTCCGTCTCAGTCAGAGCGCCGGAGCCGCGCGCAGGGTCCTGGATCTCGTCGAACATGCGACGTCCTGACCGTTTCAGCCTCGACCCTTGAACCGGTCGGGCTTTTTTGATAGCGTAAACCCGACATGACCGCCGAGATCCGCAATTTCTGCATCATCGCCCATATCGACCACGGGAAGTCCACCCTGGCCGATCGCTTTTTGGAATTCACCGGCACCGTCTCGAAGCGCGACATGAAGACGCAATTGCTCGATACGATGGACCTTGAGCGCGAACGCGGCATCACGATCAAGCTTCAGCCAGTGCGCATGGATTATAAGAAGGATGGCAAGGAGTACATCTTGAACCTGATCGACACGCCCGGGCACGTCGACTTCACGTACGAAGTCTCGCGTTCGCTTGCCGCCGTCGAAGGCGCGATCCTTCTCGTCGACGCGACGCAGGGCGTGCAGGCGCAGACGATCGGCAACCTCTACCTCGCGATCGAGCAGGGTCTCGAGATCATTCCGGTCGTCAACAAGATCGACATGCCGGCCGCTGACATCGAGAAAACATCGCAAGAATTGATCCAGCTCCTCGGCTGTAAGAAAGAAGAAATCATTTTGGCGTCCGGAAAAACGGGGCAGGGGATCCAGGATGTCGTGGATGCGGTCATCGCGCGCATTCCTCCGCCGAAGCTGGAAAACGACAAGCCGCTCCGCGCGCTCATCTTCGATTCGGTCTTCGATGAATACAAAGGCGTTGTCGCCTTCGTGCGAATTGTTGAAGGTACCGTAAAACGCGGCGTCCAGGCCCAACTTATGGCCACGTTCGCGCAGAACGAAGTTCTCGAAGTCGGCTGGTTCCGTCCGAAGTTTGTCGCGGCTGAAATTTTATCCGCCGGCGAGATCGGCTACATCGTGACCGGGCATAAAGACATTTCCGCCGTCCGCGTCGGCGATACGATCACGGTCTCCGATTGGAAAGCTCGTGGCGTTCAGCAACTGCCGGGGTATAAGGAAGTTATTCCGATGGTCTTTGCTGGCGTCTTTCCGAAAGAAGGCGACGAGTTCCAGCGCTTGCGCGAAGGCCTGCTCAAATTGAAATTATCCGACGCCTCGCTCGCCTTCGAACCGGAGCAATCCTCCGCGCTCGGTTTCGGCTTCCGTTGCGGTTTGCTCGGTTTGCTGCATTTGGAGATTCTCCAGGAGCGCCTGTCGCGCGAGTACAACATCGATCTGATCGTCACGGTGCCGAGCGTGGCTTATGAGGTCGATTTGAAGAATGGTCAGCGCATCACGATCAAATCGCCTTCGGAATTGCCGGACATGAGCGGCGTTCAAGGTCTGCGTGAGCCGTGGGTCAAAGTCGACATCGTCACGCCGAAGCAATATATCGGCGGCGTCATGGGCATGGTCGTCGACAAGCGCGGCATCTACCAGACGATGGAATACCTGACGGGCGCCGAAACGACCTCCGTCGACGACGTGGTCGGCGCGCGCGTCATCATGCACTTCCAAGCGCCGCTTTCGGCGATCTTGGTCGACTTTTACGATAAACTGAAAAGCGTATCTTCGGGCTATGCGTCGCTGAATTACGAATTCATCGATTATCGTCCTGCTGATGTCGTCAAGATGACGATTCTCGTGGCCGAGCAGCCGGTCGAAGCGCTTTCGATGATGGTTTACGAAGATGAAGCGACGCGGATCGGACGGCGCGTCTGTGAAATCTTGAAAGAAGAAATTGAACAGACGCAGTTCGAGATCAAGATCCAAGCTGCGATCGGCGGCACGATCGTCGCTTCGGAACGCATCAAGCCGTTTCGCAAAGACGTCACGGGCTATCTCTACGGCGGAGACGTGACGCGCAAGAAGAAACTCCTTGAAAAGCAGAAAAAAGGAAAAAAGAAGATGATGGGCCTCGCCTCCGGCGGCGTCGATATCCCGCCCGAAGCCTTCATTGCGGTGTTAAAACGAAGGGATGAAGCCTGATATGCGCAAGAAAAAATTGATGAAAATCGCCTGGTTCGTTTTGAGCGCTTTCGTGGTGCTTTCGATGGTTGTCTCGATGGCGCGAGGGTTCTGAACCCGATTCGTGGTTATGCACACCCCACGCTTGCGGCCGACGGCTCAGTCTGAATAGATGGGGGGATGGGCAAGCGCTGGCAGATGAAAGAACCGGTACCGGCCGAGGCCTCCGAGACGCTCGGACAGCCTCGGCTTTTGGCATCGCTCTTGTGGCGGCGCGGCATCCGCACGCCTGAAGAAGCAGAGCGATTCCTTGCACCGTCTTGGGAACTCGACGTGCATGATCCATTCTTGTTCAACGACATGCGAAGAGCGGTCGATCGCCTGATGTTGGCGATCCGGAACGGGGAAAAGATCGTCGTGCACGGCGACTACGACGCCGACGGCGTTTCCGGGTCCGTCATCCTGCACGGCACGTTGAAAGCGCTTGGCGCGGATGTGACGGTTTATCTGCCGCATCGCGAGAAGGACGGCTACGGCATGAACGCGCCTGCTGTCGAGAAGATGGGGGCGGACGGCGCGAAGATGATCATCACCTGCGATTGCGGTATCTCGAGCGG
The DNA here is from genome assembly GCA_964471445.1 of uncultured Gammaproteobacteria bacterium. Taxonomy (GTDB): domain Bacteria; phylum Patescibacteriota; class Patescibacteriia; order SG8-24; family DYFX01; genus DYFX01. Next base: position 1,980 of record CAYYII010000075.1, on the reverse strand, counting down.
CAAGGAGATCACGTTAGCGAAAGGGCTTGGCATCGACACGATCATTACCGATCACCCCACGCTGCCGCCCGAACTTCCGCCTGCGTACGCCATCCTGCATCCGTTGCGCGAAGGCGAGAACTACCCCTTCCGCTATCTCACGGGCGGCGGCGTGGCCTTCAAGCTCTGCCAGGCGCTGTGGATCGAAGGAAAATTGCCTGTGGGCCACGAAAAGTGGCTGCTCGA
>CAYYII010000075.1:0-1655 GCA_964471445.1 uncultured Gammaproteobacteria bacterium | reverse complement strand
TGCACGGCCACAACAAGGATCGCCAAGGCGCCACGGAAAAAATCGTCGTTGAAGCACGCCTCTTGGCCGCCGATCAGGCGAACGCTTCGGCAATCGTCGTGGCGGGCGAGGGCTGGCCGGCCGCGCTGTGCGGCCTGGTCGCGTCCAAGCTGGTCGATGATCATTATCGCCCCGTCATCGCCGTGGGAAAAGACGAACACGGCAAGTACGTCGGCAGCGGCCGGAGCATTCCGGGCTTCGATGTCACGGGCGCCCTTCGCGCTTGCGCGGAACACATCGTTAAATTCGGCGGGCATCCGGCGGCTTGCGGTCTCACGATCCAAGGCGAAGAAAAATTTGAAGCCTTCAAAAGCGCCTTCGTCGCGCATGCGGACGATGTCTTGAAAGACGCCGATCTCACGCCTTCGCTCGACATTGAAGAGGAAATCGCCGTCCACGAAGTCACGCGCGGCCTCGTGGAAGAGATGCGTAAGCTCGAACCGTATGGCGAAGGCAATCCGCGCCCGCGTTTTTTGCTGCGCGACGCCCGTGTCGCCACGTCGCGCTTGGTCGGTGCGGAGGGAAAGCATCTTCAAATGACGGTCGCCTCTGAGCATGGCGGGCGCTTAAAGCTGATCGGTTTCGGTTTCGGCGATCGTGCCGATGCCTGTGTGCCAGGCCGCCCGGTTCAAGCCGTCATCGAACTCGATCTCAACGAATGGAACGGCCGCGTTGAGCCGCAGGGGAGAATCATCGATCTGAAGACGGAATCCTGATAGACTGCCGTCATGCCGAACTACCCTCACCTCATCTCCTACACCGACGGCGGTTCGCGCGGAAATCCCGGACCGGCGGCCTTCGGATACGTTATCAAGACGCCGGACGGAGAAACGATCGCGGGTCATGGCGAATACATTGGAGTGACGACGAACAATCAAGCCGAATACAAGGCGATTTTGGCCGCCATCCGCAAAGCCCGCGAACTCGGTGCCGAGACACTCGAGATGCGCATGGATTCGGAGCTCGCCATGAAACAGCTGACGGGGGAGTATCGCGTGAAGGATCAGGGGCTCGCCAGCATCTACATGCTGATCCACAACGAGAAGTTCGCGTTCAAGAAGGTCGCGTTCAAGCACGTGCGGCGCGAGTTCAACACCGAGGCTGATGCGCAAGTCAACAAAGCGCTTGATCGCCACATGAAGAAATAAAAATTCCGACCCGTGGGTCGGAATTTTTATTTAGAGCTTCTTCGCTAGCTTTTCGGCTTCGCTTACGAGCGCGCCGAGGCTGTTTTTCAACCCTTCGCTCCAGAAGTCGGGCCTGCGTGGATCGAGGCCGAACGGCTTCATCAGTCCGACGGCGTCTTTCGTCGATCCGGCGCGCAGCAGGTCGAGATAGAGCGGTTCGAATTTCTCCCCATACGCTTCTTTGCGCGCGTAGAGGCTTTGCGTCAAGAGCTCTCCGAACGCGTAGCTGTACACATAGAACGGCCGATGGAAATGCCCGATGTAGGCCCAAAGGTGCTCCATGTCGCCGTAATGAAAGACATCGCCGTCCCTGCCGTAAAGTTCGCGCGTCACGCTCATCCAGAGTGCATCGAGATCTTCGGGCGAGAGCTTTTTCTTCGCGCCGTGCAGCTTGCGCTCGAAGTTCGAAAAGCTGATCTGGCGCACGAC
>CAYYII010000074.1:0-4828 GCA_964471445.1 uncultured Gammaproteobacteria bacterium | reverse complement strand
TCATAAAAGATATTTAGGAATTTCCGGACTCTTGAAGATACTCCAACGCCACGGGGTTGTACATGTCTGCCAGAGACGGCATGGCGAAAGGATGGATGCGTTCAAGCGCGCGCGGTAGGAATCCAAAGCGTTTTGGGTTCCTGCTGCCTTCGCATTCGAGCGCGGGCTCGGCTCGTAACCCTATTCAACCGTCACCGACTTCGCCAAGTTTCGAGGCTTATCGACGTCATAACCTTTGGCCACGGCGGTTTCGTACGCCAGGATTTGGAGCGGGATGACGGAGAGGATCGGTTGGACGAGCGGATGGGTCGTCGGGATTTCGAGAACCGTATCCGCGGCGCGGCCGAGACTGCGGAGGCCTTCAGGCGTGGTGATGACGTAGGTTTTGGCGCCGCGAGCGCGGACTTCTTCCAAGTTGCTTTTCACTTTTTCAAAGACGGGATCGTGCGGCGCGAGCGCGATGATCGGGAAGCCCGTCTCGATCATGGCGATCGGTCCGTGCTTCATCTCCCCTGACGCGTGACCTTCGGCGTGGATATAGGACACCTCCTTCAACTTGAGGGCGCCTTCAAGCGCGATCGGATGATGCAAGGTGCGGCCGAGGTACATGACATGCGGCTTCTCAGCAATCTCGGCGGCCCAAACCGCGATCTGCGAACGAGACCGCAAGATGCGTTCGATGTGCGTCGGCAAGAGTTCGAGCGCGGCGGCGATGCGTTCCATTTCTTCCGGGGAGACTCCCCGTTCGCGGCCGAGCGCCAGCGCGAACAAAAGAAACACCGACAGCTGGGAAACGAAGGCTTTCGTGGAGGCGACACCGATCTCGGGTCCCGCGTGATTATAAATCCCGGCGTCCACTTCGCGAGCGATGGTCGAACCGACTGCGTTCACGATGCCCATCGTCAGCAATCCCGCCCCTTTGGCAAGCCGCACGGCAGCCAGCGTATCGGCGGTTTCGCCCGATTGGCTGACGGCTAAGAGCGCTGTGCGGCTCGGCATGACCGGCTCGCGATAGCGGTATTCGGAGGCAAGGTCCACAGAGACCGGGATCTTGGCCAAGCGCTCGATCATCTGCGCGCCGACCAGCCCGGCATAGTACGCCGAGCCGCAAGCGACGATTTGAATACGACGCATGTCTTTGAGCGCCGATCGTAGATCGTTGAAGACACCGAGCGTCACGCCACCATCAGGCGCCAAGCGGCCGCGGAGGGCGGCGCGCACTGTTTCCGGCTGCTCGTGCATTTCCTTTAGCATGTAATGCGCGAACCCGCCTTTCTCGATTTCCTTCTCGGACCATTGGATCGATTGGGTTGGCTTGTCGACCGGCGCGGCCTGAAGTGTCGTCACCACCACGCCAGATGCATCGAGGCGCGCGATTTCCCCATCGTCAAGGTACATGACCTCGCGCGTCGTGCCGATCAGGGCCGAAGGGTCGGAAGCGACCAGCATCTCCCCCGCACCGACACCGATCACGATAGGGCTGCCAAGGCGCGCCGCGACGATTTCGCGGGGATGCCTTGCGTGCACGACCGCGATGCCGTAGGTGCCGCGCAGATGGCGAAGAGCCGCGCGCACCGCTTCCGACAGATCGTTCTCGTAATACTCCTCGATGAGATGCGCCAGCACTTCCGTGTCCGTCTCCGACGCGAAACGGTGCCCGCTTTTTTCAAGCCAGAGCTTCAATTCAGCGAAATTTTCGATGATGCCGTTATGCACGACGGCGATGTTGCCGCTGCAATCGGCGTGCGGATGGGCGTTTTCTTCGGTCGGGGCCCCGTGCGTCGCCCAGCGGGTGTGCGCGATGCCGATCGTGACTTCGGCGTCCTGCGAGGCTTCCAAACGCTCGACCAGGCGATCGATGCGCCCTGCCGCTTTCACGATCTTCACACCATGAGCGCTCGGCGTGGCAATGCCCGCGGAATCATAACCTCGATATTCAAGGGACCTGAGCCCACGAATCAGAATGGGCAAAGCAGGTCGCGTACCGATGTAACCGACAATGCCGCACATATGCATCTACCCTAACGGAATCCTTCTCTTTGCGAAAGAGAGGACAGTCATCAAAAAACCCGGCCGCGGCCGGGTCCTACTCCATGTGGTTGATCCACCAGCGCATCGCCGCATTCGGATCGTTGGTGAAGTCAAAGCGGTAGATCCATCGACGTTGATCGCCGTCGATCGTAAGCGTAACGTAGGGGGTTTCGAGATCGAGCAAATTCTTGTCTTCAAAAATCACCTGAAAAGCCCGGGAGAACAACGGGAATTCGTTTTCGACCTCTTGGACGTAGGTATCCACCAGGATCGTCTTGTTTTCGCGGTCTTTCATGACGGCATACGGCTGCTGATGCGCGCCCGTAACCATGACGGTGTGATCTTGCAGGGCCTCCGTGCGGTGCAGTCGGCCCGGAATGTTCCGACCATCCGGCAGCCGCAACGTGAAAACCTGCTTCATCTCTGTCAGCTCGTCCTTTTCGTTACTGAAGAGCAGGCATTGGAAAATGAGACGCCCGGTTGTGGCTTTGTCAGCCATGATCTCGCAGAACTCGCCGAGAAGACTGAGCGCCATCGGCGTCTTCTGAGGCCCGACGATCGTATGTAACACCTGAACCCGCGTTTCTTTCCGCCGAATCGTCAGGATCCGCGGCGATACGCCTGCGTCCGGATCGTCGTGCCTGCCGTCATGCAAAGGATGCAAGATAGTACCTCGCACACGAAACGTATTGGGGCCGATGAGGCCGCAACCGATCAGGAGCACGAGCAGGCTAAGGATGGGCCAGGGACCTAGACCGCGACGCCGCATGAGTGGCCTCCTTGGAACGGACTGAGTGCACCATACGCGAGGCAAGAAGGCTTTGCAAACACAGGTGAAAAAGAAAAACGTCCCGATGGGATCAGGACGCGTTCGCAACCTTCTTGGAAGGATTGATATCGATATCGCCGCCGATGTCGAAAGTGTCGACGCCGCGATCGCCCGTGTCCGGCTTCTTTTCTCCGCCACCGCTGGGCATATCGTAACCGGGTTTCGGAGCGTCATCGCGGCGTTCCGATTCCGGATCCTCGCGCGGATCGTCGGCAGGAACGGTCGGCTGGTCGCCTTCCCGTTCTTTACGTCGACGCTCCGCTTCTTCCCTCTTCAGGATCTCTGCAATGATCCAAGGATCGAGCATGGGGCGCCTCCGTTGTTGGGGTCTGTTTTGACCTTAGCAGTCCTGGACGGAATCGCCAAGTCCTTATGAACCAAGCCGGCTCGCGGCGCGTGCCGAATAGAGGGCTTTCAGGGCTTCTTTGTATGCCGTCATCAGGCCCGGCATGTCTTTTTCCAGGATCTTGAAACCGTCTTCGACGTCGCCAACGACGATCATGTCATGCGCTTGGCGATACGCGGTTTTCAGCGCGTTCAAGGCCGTCTCGACGTCGGCGATCTTCTGAGCGAGCGGCGCGTTGTCGCCGACGAGCTTTTTGGCGGTCGCGAGCTGATGATCGAACTCGCGCATTTGCTTTTCAAGCGCGGAAAATTTCTGCGACGCGGCTTTTTGCTTTTCCACGGAGCGCAAATCCTGCTTCAAGAGGCCCGCGATCATTTCCATCGCGCCTTGGGCTTCTCCGGGTTGTCCGAGCTCGGACATGCTCTTTGCCGCCTTGATCTTCGCGACCAGCGCTTCGCCTTGCGAAATCGCGTCCTTCAATGAAGACGAAACCTGCATGCCGTTTTTTTCAACTTGCGCGACCTTGGCTTTGACGGATGCGATATTGCGGGCAAATTCTGCTACGCGCTTTTTGGCCGTCTCTAAGACCCTCTTGTCGGCCTGCGCATTTTTACGTGCCTCTTCGGAAGCAGAAGCGGATCGCGTTTCCAGCTTTTTCGATGACGTACTATCCTTGGCTTCTTTCGGGGGGAGACCGAGCTCCGGAGCGAGCGCGCAGCGCGAAAGGCAATCGGCGGCGCGCGTTTCGCACATGGCATGCTTCTGTTCCACGGTACCGGAAGCGGAGACGGTCGTGCATTTTTTCGTCTCCTCGGAGCAACGCTGCATGCAGGCATCAATGCCGGAGGTAATCGAAGGCTTTGTGACGTTTGCGTTCGTGGCGCTCGGTTCCTGCGCCTCCATGGCGAGCGGCATCGAAGCCAAAAGAGCCATGTTGATCACGGCCATCCAGGCGATAAAGCCATGGATGCGTCGATCATGCTTTTTCCAAAACGGCAGCTTGGGAGGTACTTGGATCGCCTCGCAATTGCACATATCGCCCGCGCAGACGCACGTCGCCATACCTTTTATGTTACGTTTTTCTTTTTGCCGAAAACAAAACGGACCCGTGCATATCGAAAGCCGAGTCCGTCCAAGGAAATATCGGTGTGGAAGGATCGCTCTCTGTTCTGAAATCAGTATAGCATTTTTTTCAAAACGAATCAAGTGTTCTTTTTAAAAAAAATAGAAGAGCCGCCCTGCGTGCGCGCGAAGTTGACGCGCGGACGCTGGGCGGCTCGGAGTGGCAGAGAACCTTCGATGTGCCGTACGAACGGCGTGGGTCGGACGTGGTGCGCGATCGGATGCGGTCGTCGCGCGGCGTGCCGCAGCGGCAGCCGTGACCGGAGACCCGTTGGCGCGATGCGTGCCCGACCGAGTTCTTGAAGGTCCTCTCTTCCGCTTTGCACGAGTCCGAGGCGACGCCATGCTGCCGCGCGCGACACAATGTCGGAGCTACAGTCTCGGCGAGTCGCCCAGGAGACCTGGCCATCGACGGCCGGGCCTTGCTCGTACCTGGCGGGCTGAGGCTTGAGAAAGGGCTGACCTTTACTACAGGAAACCGGACTTCACGCTCTTCATGC
>CAYYII010000073.1:1415-4846 GCA_964471445.1 uncultured Gammaproteobacteria bacterium | reverse complement strand
CACAGGCGTCGGCACGATCACCGTCTTCGTGAACCCTTCGTGGTGGAACGGTCCGGCTGCGCTGGCGGGATCGAGTGCCGGCGGCAACCTTTCGATCGCTCAGGACTCGCTTCTCGACTTCAAGAATTCGACGCTCTCGAACGTGGCGGCGATCGTATCGACCAACGGACTCTGGAGTATCACATCGGACGGCTACCTGCTGGCCGAGAAAGTCGAAGCCAAAGAGGTGAGCACGCAGAAACTCGCGATCAAAGCGGATGACGCCGTCGATCGCGTGGTCGGCAAGGCGAAGCTCCAGGCCGGATACGACGCCATTCTTGTCGAGAACCCTCACGTGACAGAAAACTCGGTCATCGTCATCACCTTCGAAGGCAATCCGGGTTCCAATTGGTGGATTGCCGAGAAGCATCAGGGGTCGTTCCTCCTCAAGTTGGCGCAATCGGCTGGCATGGAAACGCCGTTCACGTACTGGGTGGTTCCGGTCGACGGCCTCCTCGACCAATCGCAGATTGAAGCACCGCCGGACGATCCAACGGGATCGGGATCAGGCACGCCGCCGATCGAGAATGACGAAGGCTCGACAGGATCAGGCAGCGGAACGCCGGAAACGGGATCGGGATCAGGCACGCCGGAAACGCCATAATCCGCATCTATGAAACGCCATCTCCAACAACTTGCCGTGATCGCCGTCGCCATCAGCCAGATCTGTTGGCCAGGCTTGGCATCGGCGCAAATCATGACGTCCCAACACTACCGCGTCCCGTTTGATGCGTTCTCCAGCGGCGGCTTACGCAGCACGTCAGCAAGCTACATCGCTGAAGATACGGTATCTGAAGCCGCCTCTCCGACCGGAGAAAATCTCTCAAGCGCCAATTATCTGGCCTGTGTCGGCTACGAATGCCTGAAAGCCGAAGTCTCCATGACCGTGACCTATGCGGTACAAGCGGCTCCCTGCACCGATTCGAGCGCTTCAAGTCCGCCGTATAGCGTCCCGCTCGGCACGCTTTCAACCGGTTCCGTCACGACAGGCTCGAATCGTATCTGCGTTCTTGTCAGCGCGAATGCCCCTGGCGGGGAAGTCGTACAGATCCGGGATGCCAGCGCCGGTCTCGCGTCAAATTCTGTCCCGGGCGACAAGATCAACTCGAATACGGCGATGTTGAGCGCCGGAACGGCCGGGTACGGCGTTTGCAGCTCGAACGCGCAAAACGGTTTCACAGCCACGACGCCGTTCAACGGCAGTTGCGACACCGGCGCAAATCATTCGGTCGGCGCGTTAACGACTGCCAACCAGACCATCTGGCTCGCTCCGGGATTCGTCACCAAGGCCTACGGGGAATTACTCACCAAAGCGGCGATCTCCTCGGTGACTCCGGCACACAACGATTACCAGGACACGCTCACGATCACCGTGACCGCCACCTATTGAAGCATGTTCGCTCGCCCTCTTTTGTTCTCAAGAGAGGGGTCCGGGGAGAGGGAAGGACGCATCGTGTCCCGCCTTCTCCCCGGCCACTAAGGTCGGAACTAAAGGTCGACGACAATGCGTACCCGCGCGCATTGCCGTTCCTGCGGAATCGCTCTTTCCCCTGCACGCGCTGGGGAAAGGCGCCGGACCCCATCTTTTCTCCTGCCATCAAGGGGAAGGTGCGGACTCCGCAGTACTTGCGGCACCGATTGTTCTTTCGATCGACATATCTAATAGGTACGTATGAAGAAACACTTGAATCGGGTGGCAGCCATGCTGACTGCGATCGCGACGGTGGTGACGGTCCTCGTTCCCATCGCGCCGGTACGCGCAAGCGGCTTCACCTCGACCTTCGATACGATGACGCGTCTCAAGATCTCGACGACGGCAGATCACACCATTCGCACGACGCTTCCGCTGAGCTACGACTTCAGCGGATCGTCGACGACGACCGATGTGATCGGTTTCGACTTCCCTGCGGGCTTCGCCAGCTCGGCATCAGGTACGTGGGCGACAGGCGACTTCGCGTTCAACGACGGCACGGCACGCACGGTGACGACAGTTTCGCAGGGCATCGGCGTGACGGACGTATCCTGCGTCAGCGGTGCCAACAACGTCGGCGTCGCCGTTGACACGAGCGCGAACTTCTTCCGTGTCAAAGCGTGCGGAGCGACCTACGCCTCCTCGACCTCGACCTCGACGATCACGTTCCGTCTTCTCGGCACTGCGGGAAACGGCACGCTGACCAATCCTGTTGCCGCAGGTTCGCAAGCGGTTGACGTCACCATGACCGACATGGGCGTGGCGTCGACGCACTCGACCTCCTTCGCCGTCTCCATCATGGATGACGACCAAGTCACGGTCAGCGCGACCGTCAGTCCGTCCCTGACGTTCGACATCGACATTCAGGCGGGCTGCGGCGTGGAATCCGCGGCGCCATATACCGTTTCGCTTGGTGCGCTGACGGCGACGGCCGTCACGACCGCGTCCAATCACATCTGTCTTGATCTCGACACCAATGCCTCCGGCGGCGCTTTGGTGACCGTCCAAGGCAGCGGCAACGCGGACGCGCTCGAATCGGCGGCCAGCGGAGAAACGATCGGCACAACCTATACGTCCGGTGCGGCCGGTGTCACCAACCTCTTGGCCGGCACGAAAGGCTACGGTCTGTGCGTCACGGCCACGAGCGTCGTGACCGGTTCTGCCACGGCGGTTGCTCCCTACAACGGCAACTGCACCTCGGCCGGCGGCAACCTCGTCGGCGGCGTCGACTCAGCAGCTCCGCAATTCATCATCACGACGAATTCGGCGGCCGTCGACGGCACGGCGAACAACACGGCCGACATCCTGGTGAAAGCGGCGATCACCGCCGTCACCTCGGCCGCGAACGACTTCGTGGACGTGCTCACGTTCATCGCGACCGGCACGTTCTAACGGACGCGACACCATCGCGTACGCGCCCCGGCTCTCCGGTCTCTTCCGGAGGGCGCGGGGCTCCGCCGCACGCGCCGGCGCGCGGCGAAGTCCCGAAGGGGAATCACTCACATTCATATGCAGAAGAAAAAGATCATCCTCACTACCCTGCTCGCGCTCCTTGCCGTCTTCGGCGCAGCTGCTCATTCGGCACGTGCCATGACGATTTCGCCGCCGGATTTCAACCTGACGGTGAATCCAGGAGACGTGATCAAAGACGTTCTTCATCTCTACAACGAAGACCCGTACGCAATCACGCTGCGTCCCAAGCTGCTGAACTTCACGTTCCGTCCGGGCGACGAAACGTCCGGTTCGCCCGACTTCTACCCTGCGGATGAAATCAAGAACGGCCACGAGCTCGCCTCATGGGTCATGCTTGAAGACGATCGGGCCTTTACCATCGCCTCCGGCCAATCGTTGAATATTCCGTTCACGATCACGGTGCCGAAGGATGCCGAGCCAGGCGGTCATTTCGGCGCGCAGGCGCTCG
>CAYYII010000073.1:0-1405 GCA_964471445.1 uncultured Gammaproteobacteria bacterium | reverse complement strand
GGAAACTGCGGTACCCGGCAGCCCCCAGATTGGCGTCATGGCCGCAGCTTCCGCACTCGTGTTCGTGCGCGTGAACGGCGATATCCGCGATGACCTCTCGGTCGAAAGCTTCTTTGCGAGCAAGGCGGCCTATGCGCACCTGCCGGCTGACTTCACGCTCCGTCTCGCCAATAACGGCACGACGCACGTGATCCCCGTCGGCAATATCTTCATCACCGACATGTTCGGACGCCAAGCCGCCTCGCTTGAAGTGAACGGCGAAGATCTTCGCCGCATCCTGCCGGGGAGCATTCGCCGCTTCGACGAATCCTGGATGCGCAAGCGGCTGCCGAAAAGCGCCTCGGAATTCGTCCAGCAATGGCGAAACTTCGCGATCGGCCGCTACACGGCGACGCTGGTTGTGAATTATGGCGACGCGGGCCAGCAAAAGCTCTTGTCAGCGGCAACAACCTTCTGGGTGTTTCCCTGGATGGCGATCCTTTCGCTCCTGCTCGCGCTTTCCTTGATCTTCCTCGTGGCACGCCTGTTGGCCAAGCGCTACGAGCGCAACGTCATCTCGCGCTATGAGTCTCGTAAACGCCAAGGCAAGGCCTGACCCTATGAAACGCTTCTACGCCGCCATGATCGCGCTCGCCGCTTGCGCAGGACTTCTCCTGCCAGGCGCGACTTCGGCGTTGACGTTCACTCCGCCGACCGTCGATCTTCAAGCTAAGCCAGGCCAGACAGTCCGACAGACGCTCAAGTTGCGGAATGAATCCGCCGACGTCGTCACGATTCTGGCTTCGACAGCCAACTTCACCGGAAAAACCGGCGATGAAACGAGTGGTGTCCCCGAGTTCTATCCGTCAGAAGAAGTTCGCGACGGCCGAGGGCTCGGCCCGTGGATTTCTTTCCCGCAGTCCGAGTACGCGCTCCTGCCGGGCGAGCGCGCCGAACTCGCGTTCACGGTGACGGTGCCGAACGACGCCAGTCCCGGCAGTTATTTCGGAGCCGTGATCCTCGGTAGCAAGGCCGGCGAGGCAGCGGAGAACGTCAGTGTCACGGGCACGGCCGCCGTGCTGGTCTTTCTGCGGATCGACGGCGATATCGTCGAGGAAATGAAGCTCGCGGGTTTCTCGGTACCCGGATTTTCCTCCAGCTTGCCGCTCGCCTTCGAAGCGCGCGTTGAAAACGTCGGGACGGTCCATCTGCGGCCCTACGGAGAAGTGACCGTCAAAAACGCTTTCGGCCAACCGGTCGCCAAACTTGCCATGAATCGCGCGGAGTACAAGAGCGTGCTGCCAGGGACGACCAGGCGCTATACGGCGGTCTGGCAGCGCCAGCTTCTCAAGGAAGGAGCTTCGATACTTACGCGCCAATGGCAAAACTTTGCCTTCGGTCCCTATACCGCCGAACTGACGCTCCG
>CAYYII010000072.1:2542-4872 GCA_964471445.1 uncultured Gammaproteobacteria bacterium | reverse complement strand
GAAGACGGCTCGCGCCACGAAGGTGCCGCGGCCGTCTTTCGTTTGATGGCGAAGCGGCCGGGATACGGCTGGGTTGAAAAGCTGTATGACGCTCCGGCGGTCGCGCCGGTTTCGGAATGGTGCTATCGCCTCGTGGCTCGGCATCGGCCGTTCTTCTTGCGGGTGACGCGTCTCTTGTGGGGGAAAAAGATCGAGGCGTCGCGCTACGGCCTGACGGCGCGCCTGTTCCTTCAAGCGCTCGCGATCGTCTATTTCATCGCCTTCATCTCTTTGCTGCCGCAGCTTCCCGGATTGGTGGGGGAGAGGGGTTTGTTGCCGGCTGAAACGTACCTGGAGGTCATGCGCGCGCAGCATGGCGCGATGGCGGTCTGGATCGCGCCGACCTTGGCTTGGTTCGGCGCGCATGCCGGCGCGCTCCAGTTCATGGCTTTGCTGGGGATCCTCGCATCGCTCCTCGCCTTCGGCGGGATCTTGATCGCGCCGTGCTTCGCGCTGATGTGGGCGCTGTATCTTTCGCTGACGGTCGTCGGCCAGGAGTTCACCGCCTTCCAATGGGATGCGCTGCTTCTCGAAGCCGGATTCCTGGCGATCTTCCTCACGCCGTTTCGCCGCTCCATCGGCTACCTCGCACGGCTCGAAGCGTCGGCGATCGTGATCTGGTTGTATCGCTTCTTGCTCTTTCGACTGGTCTTCATGTCTGGCGCATTGAAGCTGCTGTCCGGAGACCGTGCGTGGCGGAATATGACGGCCTTGTCCTTTCACTTCCAAACGCAGCCGCTGCCGACCGCGCTTGCTTGGTTCGCGCACCAGCTGCCTTTGATCATTTTGAAGATGGGCACGCTCCTGACGCTCGGCATGGAACTGATCGTGCCGTTCCTTTTTTTCCTGCCGCGGCGCGCCCGTCGTCTGGGGGCGTTGCTCACGGCCGGTTTCCAAGTCGCCATGATCCTGACCGGCAATTTCGCCTTTTTCAACTGGCTGATACTCGCGCTCTGTCTCCTGCTCTTGGATGACGACAGCATCGAAAGCGTCTTGCCGCGCCTCAAGGCGAAGCAACAACAGGACGTGATGCCGCCTGAAGGCGCCTGGCGCCGCCGCGCCGTCGCAAGCGTCGCGGTTCTTCTCCTTGCCCTTGGTGTGACGCGCCTGGCCGTCCCGTTCATGCGCGTGCCGACGCCGCTTTTGCTTCTTGCGGCTGCGACGGCGCCGTTCCACATCTCGAACGATTACGGCCTCTTCGCCGTCATGACGACCGTACGTCCCGAAATCGTCCTTGAAGGATCGACGGACGGAGTTTCGTGGAAGGAATACGCTTTCAAAGCCAAGCCCGGCGAGGTGAAGCATATGCCCGGGTTCGTCGCACCGTTCCAGCCGCGTCTTGATTGGCAGATGTGGTTCGCCGCGCTTGGCGAGCCGGACGCGCAGTCCTGGGTCGCGAACCTGATGATCCGTCTCTTGCAAGGATCGAAACCCGTCCTCGCGCTCTTCGCCGAGAATCCGTTCCTGGACGCGCCTCCGCGCTTCGTGCGCGCAACGCTCTATGTCTATCGCTTCTCGACGCCTGAAGAACGAAACCGCGACGGCGCCTGGTGGCGACGCGAACTGAAGGCGGCGTATCTGCCGACACTCTCGCTGTCCGGAGGCTCCCGCTGAACGTCTTGGCGTGGATTGGCGTCAAAAGAAAAAACCGCCTGTAGGACAGGCGGCTGGCACGGTCTAGCGGAGCTTGATCTCTTGCGACTGCTTGGCCTTGAAGACGTCTTGCGTCTCCTGGGACGTGACGATGTCGTAGTCGTCGAGATTGATCTGGGGGAAGCTGAACAATAAACCGACGAACGCCTCTTTCGTCGAGCCGAGCACGTTCTTGTACTGACGCACCTTGTCGATCAGCTGCTTCTGATCGGCCTCGAAGCCGTTGCGTCCGGCTTCGATGGCGGCCTGCAGCTTCGTGTACATGGAAGAGTCGAAGTTCGGGTTGTGCTCCTGGATGAACTGGATCGGGGCTTGCGAGCCGTTCTCTCCGTAGCGCTTGCCGATCGCCGAGTCGTAGACCTTCTGGAGGTCGGCGGCATACATCTCCGGCACCTGTGCCATCTCCTTGAACTTCTTCCACATGTTGTCGTAGTTGTTCTGGTTCTGCTTGTACTGCGCCTGGATCCCGCTCTCGGCGCGGATGCAGTCCGTGCGGAACGAGAAGGCGCAGCCGGCGTAGCAGATCGCGAGCACGACGACGCCTGCGATCACGCCGAGTGCGGCGTTGCTCAGGCCCTTCTTGGCGGGGATCGGAGGGTTCTCGTCGATGGCGGTGGGGATGTTTTCGTTGTGCATGG
>CAYYII010000072.1:0-2532 GCA_964471445.1 uncultured Gammaproteobacteria bacterium | reverse complement strand
CGAACGGATCATGAAACCAGAAGTAGATCTGCAGCCCGGCCGCCAGGAGCAGGCCCAGGATGAAGAGAAGCTGCGTCGCGAAGGCCGTCGGCTCGATCGTCGACTTCAGATACTCGAAGTCGGACATGTGCCGCCGCGCGAACTTCTGTCCGACCTCCTCTTCGACGAGATCGAGCGTCTTCGAGCCGTCGAACGTCTTGAGGTCGAGCAAACGGTTGCGGACGGCGATCTTCAGATCCTCGTTCTTCGTCCAGGACAGCACGCCCGCCCAGGCGATCTCCGGGAAATCCGGAGCGCCGATCACGATCACGAAATCATTCTTCTTACCGCCGAGCCACGTTTCGCGCAGCGCTTCGAGGTAGCGCTGATCGCTTTCGCGGACGACGATCACGACGACATTGACTTGCTTGGCGGCCCCGAGGCGTCCGTTGATCTCCGACAGGCGCGCATTCAGCGCCGCCAGGTCCGGGATCAGTACGCCAAGGGCCAGGAAGCGGTCGATGCGGTAGCGGTCGTAGACGCGGGGATAGGGCGGCAAGCGCCCCTTGAACCGCTCCGCCGCGCCTTCGCGCCGCAAGATGGAATCCGGGTTGCCCTTGATGTAGTTCGTGTACTCGTGCTCGACCGCGGTCGGTTCGCCGATAGCAATGGCTTCCCAGCGCTTCGGCGCCGACGCGCCCGGCGCGTTGCATCCGTCGTGATAGACGTGCTCGTTGTTCGAGCTGTACGCGTCCCACTCCACGTCGCCGTTCCAGCCGCTTTTGCGGGAACCGTGGCGATAGCAGGTGTCGCATTCCTTATGGCACTCGCGCTCCTTATGCTTGCTTTTCCCGGTGCCTTTCGTAACCGTCTTACAGACGTCGTGACAGTCGCACTCGTAGCTGTGGCAGCACTGCGTCTCGCCTTTGGATTTCGTGACGATCACGCCGCTCCAGATCTCCGTGTCGGAGGTCCGGTGATGCAGCGCGACGTAGTACCCGATGACGATCAAGAGAACCATGACGCCTTCATGCACCAGGAACTCCTTCCAGGTGACGCGGCCCTTGCTGAACAGCAACCCGGCCAGGCCGAGCGCAACCGGCAGAAGCAGCAGGAAGAAGAGGTGCATTTCGATCTCCGTCTGGGCAAAAAGGGATAAAAAGAGCGAGGGCGAAACGTAGCACAAAAAAAGGTTCCATGTCAAGATTCACACTGATTATCAACCACGAGCCTCTCTGAGATGCCTGAACGATCGTTGTCCATCGCCAACGCTCTCGCGATGACAGAGGAGCGCATGGCTTCTCTGCCCCATGATACGGTGGTCTGGAACATGTTCGCGTCCGTCCGCAACCAGCTTTGCTTCATGCGCGACGTCATCGAAGCCGGGCGCATTCCCACTCTTGCCGAGAAGAATAGCCTGAACCTCGGCGTCATCGCGATCCGCGAGTTCGAGACGACGGATCCAGGCGACTGCGACGCCATCTGCGAAGCGGTCCTGCTCTTTAAGAATCTTTAGCCTCTCCTGGGCGCGCTTGCCCTGTTCGCCATCCGGTCGGATAGGGTGAAAACATGCCCACCATCCAATTTTTCCAACCGGAAGAGGGCCGTCATTTTGACGGGCCGCTCGATCTGAACGCGCATCTCATCCGGCATCCTGCGGCGACGTTTTTCCTGCGCGCCGGCCCGGAGGTGCGTCGGGAGGCCGACGTGCGCCCGGATGATCTTCTCGTCGTCGATCGCTCCCTTCAGCCGTTTCCAAACGCGGTCGTCGTTGCGGTCCGGGCGGGGGAGCTGCGCATTGAACGCTTCCAGCGCGCGTTCAGCGAAGAGACGGAATTCTGGGGCGTGGTCACGCATCTGATCCGCGCGCTGCCATGACGTCCGTCTACGGGCTGGTCGACTGCAACAACTTTTTCGTCTCCTGCGAGCGCGTCTTCGATCCGAAGCTTGAAGGCAAGCCGGTCGTGGTGCTGTCCTCGAACGACGGCTGCATCGTCGCGCGATCGAACGAAGCCAAGGCGCTCGGGATCCCGATGGGGGCGCCGATGTTCGAATGGCGCGACGCCTGCCGGCAGGGAAACGTGATCGCGCTCTCCGGCAATCATGCGCTCTATGCGGACATGTCCGACCGCGTGATGCGGACGATCGCCGAGTTTGTCGAGGATTGCGAGGTTTATTCGGTCGACGAAGCGTTTTTGCGCTTCGGTCCCCGTGAAGACGCCGAAGCGACCTGTCACGCCATCCGTGCGGCCGTGCGCCGCCGAGTTGGCATTCCCGTCTCGATCGGCTTGGACGTCACGCGCACGCTGGCCAAAGCCGCAGCGAAATTCGCCAAGCGCCACGCGGATTTGGACGGCGTCTTCTCGCTCTTGGATCATCCACGGAAAGACGAGCTGCTCGATGCGCTGGATGTCAGCGACCTGTGGGGGATCGGCCGGCAGTATGCCAAAAAATTGATCGGGTCCGGCATCCGCACGGCGCGCGCCTTGCGAGACCTGCCGGACGCTTGGATCCTGCGCCACATGGGTTCGGGCGGCTTGCGCGTCGCCATGG
>CAYYII010000071.1:0-4875 GCA_964471445.1 uncultured Gammaproteobacteria bacterium | reverse complement strand
CAATTCTTCTCGCAGGCCTTGGTGCAGTTCGTCGGCAGCCTCTTCATCATGATCGGCGCGGGCGTCTTCTTGGTGAGTATCAATCCGCGCCTCGGCCTCGCTGTCCTTGCCCCGGCCGCGATAAGCGTCATCATCACCCAGATACTCACGCCCTGGGTCAAGCGCCGGAATGCTTCGAGTTTGAAGAGTACGGGCAGCCTGAGCGCCGAAATCCAAGAGAGCCTCGATAACTTTAAGGTCATCGTGGCATTCAATCGTCGGGATTTCTTCCGCCGCCGCTTCGAGGAAGCGAATGAAAGCAACTACAAGGCATCCGTGGGCGCAGGGCTCGCCAACAACGTCTTCATGCCGCTCTATGGCTTGGCCGCGCAGCTCGCGCAGCTCATCGTCTTGGGCTACGGCATTTATCTCATCACGATCGGCCACTTTACGCTTGGTCTCTTGATCAGCTTCCTCTCGTACGTCAACAGCTTCTACAGCCCGATGCGCCAGTTGGCGTCGCTCTGGGCCAACTTCCAGACGGCTTTGGCGGGCTGGGACCGCATTGCGGCGATCCTGCACCTCCAGCCCGATCTCGTACGCGTCGAAGATGGAGAGGTAGCCAAAGCCGGTCCGCTCGTGCAATTCGAGAACGTGCACTTCACCTACGTCGGAGGACGAGAAGTTCTGCATAACGTCGCCTTCGAGCTTGAACGTGGCAAGACGTACGCCTTGGTCGGCCCGACCGGCGGCGGCAAGACGACGACCGCTTCTTTGATGGCGCGCTTGTATGATCCGACCAAAGGGCTCGTGCGTCTCGACGGCCGCGATATCCGCACGTATGACGACGCCGAGCGCGCACGCAAAGTCGGTTTCATCCTGCAGGAACCGTTCCTCTTCGTGGGCACGGTCGGCGAGAACCTGGTTTATGGCAACGAGAAGTATGAAGGCCGTAAGAAGGAAGAGCTTGAAACCGTCATCCGGGACGCCGGTCTCGAAAGCCTGCTTGCGCGCTTTGACCAGGGCCTCGATACGCCCGTCACGGGCAACCAGGGCCTCAGCCTCGGCCAACGGCAGCTCATCGCCTTCATGCGCGCCGTGCTGCGCGAGCCGGAACTCCTGATCCTCGACGAGGCGACCGCCAACGTCGATACCGTCACCGAAAAACTGCTCGAAGAGATCCTGAAAAAACTGCCGACCGCGACGACGCGGGTGATCATCGCGCATCGCCTCAATACGATCGAAAACGCCGATGAGATCTTCTTCGTGAACGGCAGCGAAGTCACCCGTGCGGGCTCGATGGAGCACGCGGTCGAGATGCTGCTCCACGGCAAGCGCAAAAGCTAACTTCCTCATTCATTTCAGAGATATGCAGAACAGCATCGTCCATTTCGAGATTCATGCGACCGAACCGGAAAAACTCGCCGCGTTCTACAGGACCCTTTTCGGATGGAAGATCGAGAAATATGACATGCCCGGCATGGAGTATTGGGGCGTCACGACAGCTGAGAAGGGCGCGCCGAACGCCATCAACGGCGGATTGATCAATCGCGGCGTACCGACTCCTGCGCTCGGCGCTACGCCCAGTGCCTTTGTCTGCACTGTGCAGGTCGAGGACATCGACGCGATGATGAAGAAGGCCGCCGAGCTCGGCGCTGTCGAAGCGATGGCGAAGTTCGCGATCCCCGGCATGGCCTGGCAGGGGTACATGATCGATCCCGATCACAACATCTTCGGGCTTCACCAAGCGGATACGAACGCGAAATAATATGGCAACCTACGTTGACGGTTTCGTATTGGTCGCCCCGAAAAAGAGCATCCCGGCCTACCGGGCCATGGCGGTAAAAGGCGGCAAGATCTGGAAAAAATACGGCGCGCTTGCGTACTACGAGTGCGTCGGGAACGACCTCCGCCCGAAGCACGTGACGCTGCCGTTCCCCGAGATGGTCCGGGCCAAGAAAAACGAGACCGTCATTTTCTCGTTCATCGTCTTCAAATCGCGCGCCCATCGCGATGCCGTGAACGCCAAGGTGATGAAGGATCCGTTCATGAATGATCCAAAAATGAAGAACGCGCCGATGCCCTTCGATATGAAGCGCATGGCCTACGGAGGTTTCACGACGATCGTCCAGGCCTGACGAAACGAAGGCTCCCCGAAAGGGGAGTTTTTGCTATACTAGGCCCATGAAAAAGAGCAAGATGCGCTGCGCTTGGCCCGGGCAGGACGCCCTGATGATCGAGTATCACGATCATCAGTGGGGGACGCCGGAGCATGACGACAAGAAACATTTCGAAGCGTTCATACTCGACGCGAACCAAGCCGGTCTTTCTTGGCGTACGATCCTCTATAAGCGCGAGAACTTTCGCAATGCCTTCGCCAAGTTCGATTTCAACAAGGTTGCTAGGTTCACCCGGAAGGATTTCGATCGGCTGATGAAAGATAAGGGCATCATTCGCAACCGGATGAAGGTTGAGGCAGCGATCGTGAACGCACGGAAATTTCTGGAGATTCGGAAAGAATTCGGCACCTTCGACACGTACATCTGGGGCTTCGTCGGCGGCAAGACGATCCGGCATGCGCATAAAAAAATCAGCGACATTGGGGCGACGTCGAAGGAATCGGACGCGATGAGCAAGGATCTCAAAAAGAGGGGATTCAAGTTCGTCGGCTCAACCATCTGCTACGCCTACATGCAGGGCGTCGGCATGGTGAACGACCATCTGAAAAGCTGTTTCCGCTGGAAGAAGCCATGAAAACGATCGTCGTCAACGATACGATGCAGCGCGGCTACCGGTACCGCCTGGTGGCTCCGGCCGGCAAGAACTTCGATCCCGAGTTCAGGCCTGATCTCTCGCCGAAAGAAATGCTCGCGCTCGGCGTCTTCGGAGGCAGGTACCTAAACGACTGCCGCAAGGAGTTCCCGAAGAGCTGGTTCGCCAAGGCGAAGCTTTCAGAGACACATGACAAGCGCCAGAATTATTTCGGCATCGACGCCAGCCAATCCCTTGCCGAATGGCGGCGCAAGGGATGGATTTTCAAGGACGATCCGCGCGGCTGGTTTCAATGGTACAGCAGGTATTACCTGGGCCGACGTCTGCTGGACGAGGATCGACGCCAGATCAAGCGCTGGAAGGCGATCGCCCGGCATATCGCGCAGATCAGGAAGAACTGCAAGCCCGGCGACATCGCCTGCCGTCGCCGCCAGCGTCAAGCCGTACTCCATTGGGCCTATGACGCCCGCGTCCTATGAAATCCTTTACCCCGTAGAACCCTTGATGTGGCTTACCAGATTCGCAAAGCGCAGGAGCGCGGACACGCCGACCACGGATGGCTGAAAACCTTCCACACGTTTTCGTTTGCCGACTATCTCGACCCGCAGTGGATGGGCTTCAAGACGCTCCGGGTGATGAACGAAGATCGTATTGCGGGCGGCCAGGGCTTCGGCCAGCACGGCCACCAGGACATGGAGATCGTGACCTACGTGATCGAAGGCGCGCTCCGGCATACCGACTCGATGGGCAACTCCGAAGTGCTGAGCGCAGGCGAAGTCCAACGGATGTCGGCGGGGACCGGCGTGATGCACAGCGAAGTGAACGCGTCGGAGAAGGAGGAATGCCACCTCTACCAGATTTGGATCCTGCCGGAGAAAGCGGGCAGCGCGCCAAGCTACGAGCAGAAGCCGTTTTGGGGGCGCTTGGAACAGGAACACAGGGTCTTGATCGCTTCCCGCGACGGTCGCAATGAGTCTCTCAAGATCCACCAAGACGCCGAGATCTGGCTCCAGCGCTTGAAGCTTGGGGAGAGCACGACGGTTGCCGTGCCGAATGAAAAAGGCTTGTGGCTTCAGGTGATCGCCGGCGAAGCCAGGATCGGGGAGGAAACGCTGAAAGCAGGAGATGGCTTCGCCGCGAGCAGCGGGAATCTTGATCTCCAGGCTGCGACCGACTTGGAAATCATGGAATTCATCCTGTAGAAAGACCGCTATCCTTTCGCGGTACATTTCCGTCAGGAACGTGATGCCATAGAGCCAACCTTCGGCCCATAATTCTTTAACGCGACGCTATGCAGGAACAACACGGTTCCGCTGAAGCGGGCACGGCCGTCCAGGAACGTCTGTGCCCAAAGTGTGAAAGCCCGATGGTCCGGCGGACGAGCAAATACGGGGCTTTCCTCGGCTGCTCGGGCTATCCCAAGTGCACGCATATCGATAAGAAGTGATGCGCGCCAAAGCTCCCCGAAAGGGGGGTTTTTGCTATACTGGGTGCATGATGAAAGCCTATAAGACCATGGACGCCTGCATCCAAGCGGCTCCGAAAGAGTTCCAAGGCGTGCTGAAGAAACTGCGCCAAACGATTCGCAAGGCCGCCTCGAAGGCCGAAGAAGCGATCCGCTACGGCATGCCAACGTTCCGCTTGAACGGGAAGAACCTCGTCCACTTCATGTTCTTCAAAGAGCACGTCGGCTTCTTCCCCGGCCGTGGCGGCATCGAAGCGGATGTTAAAGCCGCGAAGCTGTATGTCACGGGCAAGGGCTCGCTGCGCTTCGAGCTCGATGAGCCGGTGCCCTACGGGCTCGTCAGCAAGATCACCAAGCTACGCGTCAAAGAAGTCTTGGGCATCAAGAAACGATGAGATCAATTGGATTCACGCAGATTCACACCTACCTATGGCTGCACTCCTTGGAAAAGACGGCCGACCGATTCTGGCGTTCAAGACGCCTACAGCTTGGGGAACGTGGCTGAAGAAACAATATGCCGCTTCGGACGGCATCTGGTTGAAGTTCGCCAAGAAAGGGTCTGGCCTGCAAAGCGTGACGTACGCCGAAGCGCTTGATGAAGCGCTTTGCTGGGGCTGGATCGACAGCCAGGCGCTCGGTCTGGACGAGAAGCAGTACCT
>CAYYII010000070.1:0-4960 GCA_964471445.1 uncultured Gammaproteobacteria bacterium | reverse complement strand
GGTCGCGTTCTGCGCGGGCGTGCGGTGCAAGAGGCCGTCGTTCGTCGACAGGAGCTCAAGCATCTCTTCGGGATTGGTCGGCAGCCGACGGGATGCGATCAATTCCTCGAGCTTCTGGCCGCGCGGCAGCGAATGGTTTTGCTCTGTCACGGCCGGATCCGGCGCGCGCAGTTGGAGGAAGCGCACATGGTTCGTGTGCCAGTAGGGCTCGCGAGCGGGATGGAAGAAGGCAATGAGCTCTTCGGCGGTCCGATGGTTCGAAACCTCGATACCGGCCAAGTCACCTTGCGCGCCGCAGGCCACCGTATAGTGGCTCGTCAGCGCTGCGGGCTGGTGCGCCAGGAAGCCGACGGCCGCATCCATATCAGTGGCGAGCGCGGCGCGAAAGTGCAGGAGGTTGCCGGACAATCCAGGCTGCACATCCGGCCAGAGCGAATTTTTGGCGAGCGCGACACCGTGATCGTTCAACGCACCGGCCAAGCACGGGAAATGCCCGGGATAGTTGAGCGAAAGCGTCCGCGGGTAGCCCGGGATCCGCAGATCGAGGGCGTACATCGTGCCTGCGTACTGCGGCTCGTAGTCCTCATTGTGACCGATCACCCAGCCATATTCCTGCGTCGGAACAGCCAAGGTCGAACACTTGGATGGAGGCACGTGGAACTCGGTACGGATCTCTTCCGAAAAAGTAATCAGGGCGACGTCTTCGAAGGCAAGATCCCCGCCTTCCGCCAGCCCTTCCATGTACTCGAAGGCTCCGGGAAAGAATTGCTCGGCGGAATCCGCATAGCCTGCGGCGATCCTGCGCATGCCGGCAAGATCGCTCGCTCGCGCCTGCTCGAGCAGGAAAGCGATCGTGCTGTCACGGACGAACGGAAGGTCATCTTTCGTCGCTTCGCCGATCTGGGCTCCGACGGAACGGAATGAACCTTGAATAACCAATTTGCGCATGCCTGCTCCTTAGAAAGGGCTCCTGACGGTTTCTTCCTATCAAAAACCGGCTCCCGTGTCCAGGAGCCGGTTCGTCTTTTCTTTTAGGACTGGCCGCCCATCATGGGCTTCTTGTCTTCCATGCCGCAGTGGCCGCACTTCTCATCTCCGCACTTGCAACCGCTCTTCATGCAGCACTTGCCGGCGGCAAGCATCATGAGAGCCGCGAGACCGACCAGGACGTAGACGACGCGCTCGACCATCGGCCAGGCGCCAAGAAGCGCCATCACGAGGTTGAATTTGGCGACGCCGATCAAGCCCCAGTTCAACGCGCCGACGATCACGAGGACCCAGGCCCCTTTGTGCAGGCCGCACATGCCTTTCCCGTTCATCATATCGATGAGGTCAATAAAAGCTTAAACAAGCTTATGTATGTAAAAGTGTATCACGGTTTTGGCGAAGGTTCCACCGGACCGGATTTTTTCCGGCTTTTCCGCCACGAGGCGAAAGCGCGCCACACGATCCAGGTCGCCAAGAAACCGGCCGCGAGCAGGAAGATCGAAGCGTAACCCGGCAGGTAAAAAAAGAAATCGTCGAGGGTCATAGATCAGTGTGTACAAAAGTAACACGCGCTGGTATCTTACCTGGATGAAAAAGAGATGGATACTCATCATCTTGCTCGGCTGCCTGCTCGCCATTTCCTGGTGGTTCCTTTATGGCGACCGGTACGACGTCTCCGCCCAGCTCAGCCTGATCGAGCAGCACATGGAGGACGCCGTGGCGAAAACTTCCGCCGGGCGCGTCTCTGCGCCTCCCCCGCTTCGCGCCGAAGAGAACGCCGAGACATCCTCTCTAACGACGCGGGGGGTGCTATCCTGGACCAATGCGCATCGCAAAGAGCATGGTGCCGCCGCACTCGTCCCGAATGACGCATTGAACGCGGCCGCCGAGACGAAGCTCAAGGACCTGTTCGCCAAGCAGTACTTCGAACACGAATCGCCGGACGGCATCGGTCCCGGCACCTTGGCCGGACAGGCGGGCTATCTGTATGTCTTAGTCGGCGAAAACTTGGCGCTTGGAAATTTCAAAGACGATCAGGCGCTCGTCCAAGCTTGGATGAACAGTCCCGGCCATCGCGCTAATATTTTGGAACCGAAATACGCGGAGATCGGCATCGCGGTCGGTCGGGGCGTCTACGAAGGGCGAAACACCTGGATCGCGGTCCAGGAATTCGGCCGCCCGCAAGCCGCCTGCCCGAAGCCGGACGAAACGCTCGGCGCGAAGATCATTGAGGACAAGGCGCAGCTCGATCAATTGGAAACGGAAGCCGCCGTGTTGAAAGCCGACATCGAACGGGCCGATCATCCGCGTTCGCGTTCAGAAGAAAACGCGTACAACGCGAACGTCGACCGCTATAACAGCTTCGTCGAACGGATCAACGCGCTGCTCAAGCAAATCCAAGGAGAGATCACCGCCTACAACGGTGGCGTGGAGGCGGATAATCTCTGCGCCTCTACCTCGTGACGACGAGCGTCGCGAACGACTCCGACGCGTCCTTGAGTTCAAAACGGTAACCCGAGGCTTCGGCCGTTTTCGCGCGCAGCGTGCCGAGGATCATCTCCTGTTCCGGGGCCGTATCTTCCGGCCCTTCCAGTTTCAGTTTTGCCGCCAATTCGCCGGCCCAGATGCACTGGACGCCGGGCTGGCAGCGCGAATCGTTGATCTCAAGAAGCGTGACGCGCAAGCCTCCTTGGATGGCGCGCGATTGGCCCGCCTGAAGTGTAAACGCTTCTCCGAGCTGGACGTTCATCGAGGGTTCCGGCCGAGGCGCTTCCTTTTCGACAAACGTCTGGCCGTTCGCCCGGCATTGGCGCGGGAAGGATTCCATGATCGGATTTCCCGCCGACGCGCATGTCTCGAAAGAAGTGATCGTCGCAACGGTCGGCTGGCAACCGAAGCCGGCCAGGATCAAACTGAAAGCGATGAATGTTTTTTTATGCATGGGATCTGGGCCACCATTTCCATTTCTTATATCGACGCTCGACGTAGATCGCCTGCCACCAAAAGACACCCCATCGGTACCCGAGACAGATGCCGACGATCAGCAGGGCAAGGCCGAGCGCTTGATGGAACGCATACCACTGGTTCCACGAGAGGCCGAGGCCGTACCGATCGAAGTCCCGGAGAAGAAAGGATAGGACGGCCATTTCGAGAAGCGCGTGCGCGAGGAAGAGCAGTAGCGCGCCCAGCACGGTAAACGCCGCGAGATAGATGACGCGTTTCATGCCTCTATTGTGCATGAAATTCTTTTTTCTTGCCAACAGATTCCAGATGAGAGAGCGGTTTCCCCGCATGAAAGAAATCTCCGATCTTTGCGTCAAAAGAGATAGACTCAACTTATTCTTATTTCACTACGTATGGCTGAAGTCTACATGGACCGCGGCTCCGCGCCGAGCAGCAATAATAGCATCGTGACCGCCATTGCGATTATTGTGCTGGCGATCTTGGCCGCGCTATTCTTCATCTACGCGCTTCCGGCGCTCCGCCAGCCAGCCTCGTCCGGTGGCACCATTAAGGTCGATCTCCAAACTCCGACGACCGGCGGCACGCAAGGCACCGGAACGACCGGCGGTTCCGGCACGACCGGCGGCAGCACGCAACCGTAACGCGCAAAAACTCCCCGGTTCGGAATCGGGGAGTTTTTCTTATGAAAATTGTACGCCAAGCGGGAAACTGAGGTATCACCTCGATGCTTGACATTTTCTCTTTTTCAAGCTAGGTTCGATCAAGGAGGACGGTCATGTCACAGGCGAAAAAGCGCACGCTCTACGGACTGAAGCCCTACGCGAACCTGCATACCGGTTTCGAGCACAATCGCGTCGAGACGCGCGACTTCCATGCGCGTCCATACGTCTCTTGCACGGTGCGTCCGCCGCAGGGTCACAGCTATCTCATGATCTTCGGCTGGCTGGACGACGCCGA
Source organism: uncultured Gammaproteobacteria bacterium (assembly GCA_964471445.1). Classification (GTDB taxonomy): domain Bacteria; phylum Patescibacteriota; class Patescibacteriia; order SG8-24; family DYFX01; genus DYFX01. The sequence goes on along the minus strand of CAYYII010000070.1, from coordinate 1,051 downwards.
CTCCGCGCTCGCGCAAGATCAGGTCAACGTCGTGACGATGACTCTCGTCGAACAGCGCGCGCTGCGGAAGCATTTCGCCAACTCGTCGATCGGCCCCACTCCGAATCTCAACTTCTGGTGACGGACCCGCAGGGAGCCGTCTTTTTTTTATCGGACGATTTTGAGTTCGTCCCAGCGCGTCGTGTATCGCGACGTGCGGCGCTCCGCCTTGGGCTTCCAACCGCGCGAGACGCCTTCGGCGGCGAATGTGACGGTGCCGGTACCCCATGACGCGTTGATGGCATCGAGCGCTGCCCAGGCCGCGCGCCGTTTAGCATCCGGCTCGCCGCCGCCGAACACGCGCGATTGATGCGCGTCTTCCGTGAAAAAATCCGTCAGGCGCACGCCGACTTTCTTATAGGCGACGCCGTCGCGATAGAGATCCTCGACCAGCGCATGCGCCGCGCAGATCAGATCCGGCGTATCGTTCGTCGGCGCTTCGAGGGAGACGGAGCGCCCGGACGGGTACGGCATGCCGTAGCCTTGCTTGCGCAGGCCGACAAAGACCGTTAAAAAACGCGCGCGCAAACCGTCGCCGCGCAAGGTTTCGGCCGCCGACGCAACATGCGTGGCGACCGCCTGCTTGAGTTCGGAGAGCGCAGTGATTGGGCGTCCGCATGAACGCGAACACACGACGCTCTTGCGATGCTCGCGCACCTCGCCGAATTCTCCGCACGAAATGCCGCGCAGCTCCATGGCGACGCGCAAGCCGCCCGAACCCATGTGGCGCAGGATCCAAGCGTCCGGTAAGTCTCGCAAGGCACGCGCCGTCCGGATGCCAGAGCCCATCAATTTTTTGGCATACTGCCGGCCGATTCCCCAGAGGTCGCCGACATCCAGCGCCTCGAGCAGCTCGTCTTTGCGCGGATGGGCCAATAAAGAAAAGACGCCGTCCAGATCTGCATGACGTTTGGCGAATTTCGCCGCGGCTTTGGCCAAGGTGCGTGTGACATCCAAGCCGATCGAGACGGGAATGCCGACTCGGCGGCGCACGGCCGCACGGATGGCGTGA
>CAYYII010000069.1:0-4974 GCA_964471445.1 uncultured Gammaproteobacteria bacterium | reverse complement strand
TCTTCGCGCCGTGCAGCTTGCGCTCGAAGTTCGAAAAGCTGATCTGGCGCACGACGGTGTTCAGCATGTCATCGATCTTGCCGGCCACAAGGGCAAGGCGTTCTTTTGTCGTACCAGATTTCTCCAAGCGCTCTTGGAGGAAACGGAAGGCCGTCATCTCGCCGAAGACCGACGCGGTTTCGGCGTATGCCATCGGCGCATGGGCTTGCAGCCCACCCTGGGCCGCGCCGGCCAAAAGGCCGTGCACGGCGTGGCCTTCTTCGTGCGCGATCGTCATTACGTCCCGCTTCGATCCGAGATAATTCAGGAAGTTGAGTGAGATCGGTGTGCCGTCGGGCATGACGAACGACATGCAATAGGCCCCGCTTTCGCGGTTCGGCCCCGCGGGCGCGTCGATGCGCTTTTTGGCGACGAGCTCCTCGCGGATCAGCTTCGCCAAGGTCGGGCTGAAGCTTTCGTACGCAGGAAGCACGATTTCATGTTGCGCCGTTTCGAAGGAGATGACGCTTCGATCCTCGAACGGCAGATGGGCGTTGCGGTCGCTCCAGCGTAGCTTTTCGAGGCCGAGCAGCTTCGCTTTCAGCTTGTACCAGCGGCGTGCAAGTGGTCCACCGATCGACGTCACCGTTTCATGAAGCGCTTCAACGACCTTGTCCGGCACGCGATTCGACATGTTGCGCGACTGCATCGGATGCGCGTAGCCGCGCTCCTTGTCTTCAAGCGCGCCAGCACCGGCCGTCTGCCAGAGCGTTTGGGCCGAATACTTGGCGAACGATCCGCCCAGGCCGGCATTGACCGCCGTGAGCGCCCGCGCGCGCCGATCGCGATCGGCGTCGCCGCTCATGACGTGCAAGATCTCGGTCAGCGTCATCTCCTTGCCATCGAGCGGGAAGCGCAGATCGGCCTCGACTTCGTCGTAGAAGTCGCTCCATGCACCAGGACCGAACGGCCCGCGCTTCGCGAGCGCGCCTTCGACCGGTTCCGAAAGCAGGTGCGGCTTGAATCTTCGGATCTGCTCGATCCAAGGGAGGTGGTTCGTGAGGAATGCATCCTTCTTCGCCTGACGGCGGATGTCTTGATCCATCAGCGCGACAAGTTCGTGCTCGAAGAAGACGAGATGTTCTCCCGACGCATGGCTCAAGGCCAGCGAGACTTCCGCACGCTTGGTATTCAGCTTCTGATTCTCGACGTCGGTGCTGTGCGCGAGGTGCAGATAGACGCCGATCTTGTCGATCCGTGCGGAAAGATCGGCGTAGCTGCGCAAGGCGGCGCCAAGTTTTTTCTTCAGCCGACCCTTGAAATTCTTTTTGAAGGCAGTGCAGCGCTTCAAGGCGTCCTTCAGATCCCGATCTAAAGCGGGGTCATCGTAACCGCGATAGAGGAAAGACAGGTCCCAATGCACGCGCTCCGCGCCGGTAGTTTTTTGGATCATAGTATTCACAGTCTGAAGAATAGGGGAGCTGGCGTCAATTTGCTACACTGTCGTCATATGGGAATGTCTGGTCTTTTCGCCAGATCTACCGCCCTCCTTTTTGGTATGGGCGTTTTCGTCGTCGCGATGGCGCCTCGAGTGGCGCAGGCCGCTCCTCACACTATCAACGGCTGGGCCTGGTCCGGCACGACCGGTTGGGTTTCCGTCGATTGCAATACGGATCCGACGAACTGTGCCGGTCCGGCCGGAGATTACGGCCTCGACATGGACGGGAACGGCAACATCACGGGCTGGGCTTGGTCAGGGCAGGCCGGTTGGATCTGTTTCGGAGCGACGTGTACCGGCGCGTCCGGCGTTCCGGCCGGAGGCACGCCCTCGAATCCGGCCGAAGCGGCCGACCATTATTGTCCCGGTTTTGTTCCGTGCGCGCGCTACGATTCCAACGACGGCCAGCTGCACGGGTGGGCCTACGTGATCAGCCAGACGGATGGCGCGTCGTATCGCGGCTGGATTTCCCTGAACTGCACGGACGTGGGATCGAACACCGCCGCGCCGCGCTCGTGCCCGGGCGGCGATTATGGCGTGACATTCGATGAGACTGCGACGCAGCCCGCGGGAGAATTTTACGGCTACGCCTGGAACGGCAACGGTGACGCCACCGGGAACGGCTGGCTTCGGTTCGGCTGCGGCCAACCGCATGGCTCCTGTGCCGGAGGAGACGGTACCTGGGGGGTTTCAAGCGGCTGGGTCGATTCCGGCTGGACAAGCGTGGCGGCTATTGAAGGCGTGTATGCGCCGGCGGGCATGGGCGACAGCGCCGATCTGACGGATATCCCCATCGCGTTTGCGCAGTTCTCTTCGCCGGCGAACGCCACGTTACGATGCGTCTTCCGCATGTCCGATGACACGTACCGCACGTACGTCGTTGCGCTCGGCGGCCGCAAGTCGCGCGTGAACTATGCTGCTTCGTATACGATTTCTGCTACGACGTCGGACGCGGTCGTCGATGCGTCGGGCAACCCCGTGCCGTGGTCCTTCAGCTCGCAAGCACCTGATGCGCCGTTCGGTTGCGAGATCCAAGGGACGCCGTCGATTCAGAAAGTGATTGCGAATCGCGTGGCGGTCCACCCGGCCTCTTGGACGTTCGCGGGCCCCGGGGGCGCGAACGGCGTCGATTCGGTGCGCGCCAAATATTGCCTGGATGGCAACAACGATACTGATCCGGCACGCGCGTATTTTTTGAACAGCGATCCGACAGGCGCGACGGTCCAATGCGATACCGAAGGTGATTTGGCGTACACGCTTCTCAAAGCGCGCGGCGTGCCGGTCGAGGTCAAGTGCTACGACAATATCGATAACGATGCCAACTTGCAGCGCGATTGCGCGGGCGGCGCGCCCGCCACGGTTGGGGAACGCACGTGCCGCGGGATCACCTATCTGTGCATTCCGCATCCGCCGGCTTCCGAGCCTTTGCCCCCACGACCATGAAGCGACGCTTTTTCATCTTCGTCTTTCTCTGCGCCATGCTGGTCTTTTGGCGCGGGTCCCTGCCGGTGCGGGCCGACATCGATACGGGCTGTGCAGGGAATGTCTGTTCCGGATCCATCCTCGTCGGCGGCCAGCTGGTCTCGTATTCTTGGACGCAAAACCACGGTAGTGCGGGCACAAGCTTGAAGATCCGCTTCTCAAGCGGTCCCTATGCGGCGACTGCCGATCCCGTGCGTTTTAAAATAACGGTTGATCGCGCCTTCACCTCCAACACGACCCTCAAGAATCCCAGTCCGACCGTCTCCCTGCCGTCGGACCAGTCGGTCAATGTCGGGAAAACGATCATTGAGCGCTCAGCAGCCTCGAGCGCGGCCGGCGCGAGATACGATTTCGTGCAGGAGCTTCGTTACGCCGCGCCTTTGTCCGGCGCGATGTCCGTGACGCTTGAATTCGCGCAGTACGGCGAGGCACTGATCGTCGCCCCTTTTACCGTCTTGATTGATGCCGCCTCGCCGACGAATCTCAATGAAGGCGACTCGCTTTCCGCGCTCTTCGGCGCAGGCTATCGACAGTGCTATGACGCGATCGACAATGATTTGGATTACCGTCTTGATTGCGCGGATGCCGACTGCCTGATGAAAAGCATCGGGCCAACCAGCGTCTGCGAAGCGCCGGAGAGCACTTGCAACGACGGCCTCGATAATAACGGGAACGGCCAGGCCGATTGCCGAGACCCGCTGTGCAACGGCCGCGCCGGCAACGCGGCCGGCACCAAGTTCTGCGGGCCGGAAAACGGGGGAGCGGGGCATGCGAATTGCGCCGACGCGTTTGATAATGACGGAAACGCGAAGATCGATTGCTACGACAACGGGGCTGGCACGGGCTGCTGGCATAGCGGCTTCCAAGGTTGCGCCGCCACGGAAATTTCTTGCGTCGATGGTGTCGATAACGATACTGACATCGACTATGCGAACACGATCGATCCCGGTAACGGCGCGGGAACGGGCGTCGATTGCCGCGATTACGATTGCCAGGGCCAGGGGAATTGCACGGCGAACGAGCGCTTGCGGTATGACGTGGCGACCGCCACGTTTATCGACGCGCCTGCGCAATGCTTCGACGGGCTCGACAACGATCTTGATCACACCTCCGATTGCTCGGATGCAGAGTGCCTGGGTGCGGCCAATGGCGCGCAGCGTTGCGCCGGCTTCGAAGCGTACCTGCCCCCCAGCCCGCTCGGCACCGGCGATCCGCTGCCGAAATTCTATTTCAATTTTTGCAGCGACGGCTTGGACAATGATGGTGACGGCTTGATGGACGATCTCGATCCCGACTGCAAGAACGTCTTCGGCGAATGCGGCCCTTCGCCGGCGACGGAAGATCATTCGTTCCTGTCGTGCGCCGATGGGATCGACAATGATCGAGATGCCGTGATCGATTGTGCGGACGTCCAATGTCGGACGGGCGGCAAGCTCGGCCGGGCTGGCTGCATCAATGCCTCGTGCGGCGCTCCGGCCGCTTACGTACTGACCCAGACCGATGCGGCGGCCTGCGTCGCCAGCGAAAATGACGCGAAATATTGCGGTGACGGGATCGACAACGATGGCGACGGCGACATTGACTGTGCGGACTCCGGCTGCACGGCGCCCGCGCAGCGTCACGGGCCGACGATCGGCTCGAACGGCATCGCTCCGTATTTTTGTGGGGCCGAATCCGGCGCGCTTGCTTGTCATGACGGCGCGGATAACGATTCCGATGCGGGAACGGACTGCTTCGACACGGCTTGCCAAGACGCGGTGCAATGCGCGCGAAGGCCGGGGAACGGCGGCTGGACCTTGGCGGCAACGTGCGCCGTTATTCCGCACGAGACAGGGTTCGCGCCTATCGTCGCGGGCGGGAGCGTGAACGGTTCGCATTGAGATCGCCTCTACGTAAATGCCCCATACACTATTCGTTTCACTGGCTCAGGGCTTTTCACGTCGCTCACCGTCGTCATCGGCGATGCGATCAATCCCGCCAATGCGTTTCCGTTCAATGCAGGAACGGGAAACTGT
>CAYYII010000068.1:0-4978 GCA_964471445.1 uncultured Gammaproteobacteria bacterium | reverse complement strand
GAAGGCGAGTTCCGTCATAATGTGGCCGTCGGCGCTTCCGGCGAAGCTGCAACAGTGCCCGCCGCTTGGAATCGATTAGCAGAACGCTCCGCCAAGATCCTTGGTCATGGGTTTGCGGGTATCGACCTTGCTATTACAGGTAATAAGCCGTATCTTCTTGAGGTTAACCGCACGCCCGCCTTCGCCGAATTCGAAAAGGTGACCGGCGTGAACGTCGCTAAACTCTTCATCCAGCATGTCGCTCAAAATCGGCATCGTCGGACTTCCAAACGTCGGTAAGTCCACGCTGTTCCAAGCCATCACCAAAAAGCAGGTCGACTGCGCCAATTACCCGTTCTGCACAATCGAGCCGAACGTGGGCGTCGTTGCCGTTCCTGACGAGCGTTTGGAGGCGCTTTCAAAAATTTCGGCTTCGGCGAAAATCATCCCCGCCATTATCGAGTTCGTCGATATCGCCGGCCTGGTGAAAGGCGCTTCGAAGGGCGAGGGTCTCGGAAACAAATTCCTGACGAACATCCGTGAAGTCGACGCGATCGCACATGTGGCGCGCTGCTTTGAAAACAAAGATGTCGTCCATGTGCATGACAAGGTCGATCCGAAAAGCGACATTGAAGTCATCAATCTCGAATTGATCTATGCGGACCTGGCGACGGTCGAGAAGCGCCTCGATGGCGTGAAGCGTGCGCAAAAAGGCGGAAAGGATCGCGATGGAGAAATTCTCTTGGCCGCGCTTGAGAAAACGTTGGCGACGCTCTCGGCCGGCAAACTCGCCAAGGAGACGGAATTCACCGATGATGAAACGTTGGCGATGAGAGAAACCCAGCTTTTGACGATGAAGCCGATGCTTTATGTCTTGAACGTCGATGAAAACCAGCTTGCCGAGCATTTTAAGCTGGATTTCCTGAAACCCGACGAGCAGCTGCCGATCTCGGTTAAGATTGAATCGGAAATCGCCGCGCTCGCTCCGGATGAAGCCAAGGAGTTCATGTCCACGTATGGCATGACCGAATCCGGCCTCGACCGCTTGATCAAAGCGGCTTTCAACCTGCTCGGACTACAAACGTTTCTGACCACCGGCGAAATGGAAACGCGCGCCTGGACGATCTTGAAAGGGGCGAAAGCCCCGCAGGCCGCCGGCGCGATCCATACAGATTTTGAGAAGAACTTTATCCGTGCAGAAATCATCAATTGGAAAGACTACGTCGAGCTCGGCGAAGCCGGCGCGCGTGATAAGGGGAAGCTGCGCACGGAAGGCAAGGATTACGTGATGCAAGACGGCGACGTCGTGCATTTCCGGATCGGCGCCTAACAACGAAAAACCGGCCTTCTTTCTTAGGAAGGCCGGTTTTTTAATCTGCTTCTTCTTAAGAAGGATTGAAGCGGAATCGGAAAATATCACGTCCCACTTTTTGATCGGGCCGCTTATACAGCAAGCCCGTCGAGCTTTTGAGATTCAAGGCCATCACAGCCGCGGCAGGCAGCAAGCCCTCGGCGCGGAAGCCGTAGTCTTCGAGCTCGCGCAAAATATTGGCGTGCTTGTTGCCGAAGACCGGGAAGACAAAGACGACTTTGCCGCCGGGTTTGAGAATTTTGGAAAAGGCGTCAAAGGCGCGGCGATACAGGCCCATCAATTCGAGGTATTCGAAATGGATCTTTTGATCGGATTCTCCTCCGCGAAGCGGCGGGCCGAGATACGGTTCGGAGACGACGGCGCCGACGGAGGTCTTGGGAAGTTTTTCGGAAAGATGCTTTACGTCGGACACGAAGACATTGGCGTCCGCTTTTAAGCTGCGCTGCTTCATGATCCAGTCGAGGTTCGTCTTCGTATCGGAAACGGCGCGCTCGCTGATGTCGGAGCCGACCAGCTTCTTGAAGCCGAGCGTGGCGGCTTCGGTCAGGATCGTACCGGAACCGCAAAAGGCGTCGTGCAGCGGCTCGTCTTTCGAAGCGGATGCGATGTTGACCATCATACGCGCAAGCTTCGGGGGGAGCATGCCGCTCTTCGCGTCGGCGGCCGGACGGCCGAAATCGCGCTCGGAAAAATCTTCAAACGCTTGCACGGCGATCGTGCGAGCAATGCGCATCGCACCTTGGCCGACGAGCAAGATCATCTCGCCGCCCTTCGTGATCAACTTATTCTTGTCGACTTGAACAGAGGTCAAAGCTGGTGCTTCGTTCAAAACGACGCGGATCGAACGCTCGCTCTCCTTCAAGCGCTTCTTGAGCGTGAGCGAGAGCGCCTTCAAGCCATATTCGAGTGAGCGATAGGTTTTGTCCGGCGCGGCATCCAAGGAATAGAGGCTGATGCCGAAATCGAGAGACGTCGCGCTGCCCATGCCGTTCAAGACGTTGAAGAGATCGTCTTCGAGACTTTGGCCGCTCACGCCCAGGACTTCCGCCATTTTGATTGAGCCGCCCAGCGCATGGAAAAACGCAGTGTCGAGCGGCTTCGTGGTTTCGGCGACCATCACGGCGGGGGAGAAGAGCGCGTTTTTCGCGTCAAAACCGACATCGGCCGCTTTGAGCGTGGCGATGAGTTCGGCGGTCGAGAGACCCGGTTCGCGTCCGAGAACAAAGGCGTACTTCATAGGAGGGATTACTATAGATGATAACAGGCCTCGTGTCAATCGGGCAGGGTTGACAATCGATGCATTTTCATGTACGTTCCCTCATCGGAGAAACCCATCCACCGGAGGAACACCATGGGCGATCTCGATGTGATCATTGAACCGACTCAGCACCCCTCGCCGATGCAGAGGCCTCCCGCCTGGGCTTTCTTTCCCCGCCTGCGACTTCTTCTAGGATGGGGGTATGAGCTCTGCGAAGCATTGGGCGACCAGATGCCTGCCGTCCGCACGGTCTTCGTGTGCGGCCGACGCCGTCTGGATCCGATGCCCCGCGACATGCCCGAGTTCCTCATGTGGAGAGAGGCGTACGATCGTGAGCGGCCGCCGATGCCATTCTACGCGCGGTCAGTCATGAGGGGCGGTCCTTGTATATCGATGGCCGTCAATCATATCTGTACGAAGTACAGCGGCCCCTACATCTGTCCTCCCGGTCCGTGCTATCACCCCGTGGAGGCAAGCATGGACTACCGCGTTGGCTGCGCGATCAACGGTGATAACCATGCTTCGATCACGGTGGAGAAGCGCGCCAAGACGCTCAAGCCCGCGCACGCAGCCAAAATGGCCGAGCTCGGACTCCCGCACAAGTACGGCACCGGCAATCGCTCGAAGCCCCAACCGGCTGATCAGCCTAGCGAGCCCAGCGAGCGCAATCGGAACGAACGAGCTTTCCAGTCCTATCTCGACAGGCTCAAACAGGCGTATCACGATACGCGACTTCAAGAACTTCTGACCGACCCGACAGCACGACCGCCTTACTTCCTCGTCCAGATGGCCAAAATGACGAGGGAACGTCTCGAAGCCGTCGCTCAGGGAAAGAACGACATGCATCGAAAGCGCCACCGCCCGTATGAGGAGACCGAACTCCTCTTCGATACGTGCCATGCCGTTGCCAGCATCGAAGCGACCGGTCTCGCTTTCGACTATCAATGGAAGCCGGTCTTTCGCTTCGATGAGACCGGCCTCACCCCACTCTGACGACCCGCAAGGGCCGTTTTTCATTTCTGGGGTCTTGCGCGTTTTTTGCCGCCATGATATCGTCCCGTTGCTTACAACAGGGCGCGAGCCCCGATAATACAAGCCTTTTCCATCGGAACCAGCCCATGTTCCGGGAAATTCTATTAATCTATGTCCCGCTACGAACTCCTCTACATCATCCCGGCGACCTACGCCGAGACGGAGCTCCAGCCGGTGATCGACGCGATTACCAAAGCGTTGACCGGCCTGGGCGTCACGATCGCGCGCAATGAGATGGTCGGGAAGATCAAACTGACCTACCCGGTCAATCACGTCCGCTACGGGTACTATGTCTTGGTCGACATGGACCTCGAAACGTCGAAGATCGCGGCCTTGAACGATCTCATGCGCCTGCACACCGACGTGCTTCGCCACAGTCTGATGCTCAAAGATCCGAAGGCCAAGCCGATCTTCAAGCTCAACGCCATGGAAGAGATCGACCGCGAAGCGCCCCGCCGCGGCGAAACCGCCGACCGCGAAGCGCGCGCCCGTCAGGCCGCCGTCGCTCCGAAAGCCGCCGATAAGAAGGTCGAAGTCAACATGGACGAGGTCGAAAAGAATATCGACAAGATCCTCGAAGGCAAGATCGTATGAACCTCAATCGCGCGCAGCTGATCGGCAACCTCACGCGTGATCCGGAAACCCGGACCACTCCGAACGGGCAGACTGTCGCCACGTTCGGCGTCGCGACCTCCAGCACCTGGAAGGACGCGTCGGGTCAGAAACAGGAACGCGTCGAATTCCACAACATCGTCGCTTGGGGCAAGCTTGCGGACATTTGCAAGCAATACCTGGGCAAAGGCCGCAAAGTCTTTGTGGAAGGCCGCCTGCAGACGCGCGATTGGCAGGGCACGGACGGCGTCAAAAAGAACCGCACGGAGATCGTCGCCGACAACATGATCATGTTGGACAAGGCACCTCAAGGTTCCGGCGCCGCGAATGTTTCCTGGTCCGCCTCTTCGGCCAAGCCGATGGGGGAGGAGCCTGCGATGAGCATGCCGACGATGGCTGCTCCTGCTGAAGAGGAAATCAAAGTCGAAGACATCCCTTTCTAAATATATGCCTCCACAGAAGAAAACTCAGTTGGGAAAGGATCGGCACTGCTTCTTCTGCGTGAACCAAATCGATGTCATCGATTACAAGGACACGCAGATGCTTCGCCGCTTCACCTCGTCCTACGCCAAAATCGTTCCGCGCCGCCGCTCAGGCGTCTGCGGCTGGCATCAGCGCAAGCTTGCCAACGCGATCAAGAAGGCCCGCGTGCTCGCCTTGATGCCGTTCGTCATCAAGTAAGGCTCAAGAGATCCCGGCGCTCACGCGGCGGGATTTCCGTATAC
>CAYYII010000067.1:1514-4988 GCA_964471445.1 uncultured Gammaproteobacteria bacterium | reverse complement strand
GCCCACCTTGGACGCGAAACGCGCCACGGCTTCCCGCGCGATCGCTTCGTATTCGAGTGCAACGGAGGTCGCCGGAAAAATCGTGGCGATGCCGGCGATCATCTTCAAGCGCTGCATCACGGCGGCCGGATCGGCGTCCCCCGCCTCGACCCGCACCAAGCCCATGCGCCGCAAGACGTTTTTAAATGGCAAACCTTTGAGCTGTGTCCTGATATTTGAAACCAGCTTCTCTTCGAAGAAGTCGCGGTTCTTTCCTTTGATGCCGAGCTCGGCGTAGTGGACGACGAAGATGCGCATTATGAGACGTCGAAATGCCGCTTCAAAAAAACTTCAGCTTCTTCCCGACTGGCGACACTACCTTTTCCTTGCGCATCGAGCAAGAGGTCGAGGGCGCGGCCGACGTCCGGGCCCGGCGAAAGCATGAGAAGTCGCATCACCGTTTCTCCCTCTAAGAGAGGCTTCAAGCCAAGCTCTTTATAGAGCGCGATGTCGCCTCCGGAGGCGAGTCGGTGCGCAAGCGCTTCATCGACACCGAGACCTGCGGAGAAAAGCTTCAAACGCCGGACAAGCGCTCCCGCGGCTTCCGGACCCCGATACGCGATCGAAAGTGCGAACGCGATTTTCGCCGGAACGATACTCTCGCCGACGATCCGCGTGACGTCTTTTTGCATGAGGCGCTCGCGAGCGGTACGAACGGCCTCAGGCCACTCGGACAGCTCCGGCATGAGCTCCGCCGTCGCGCCGGATTCCTGCCACAAGTCCGCCGTGCGTACGGAATTCGCCACGAACCCTTTTAGCATCTCCCGTGCGATGAGTTCGTACGGAACAAGGCGCTGGCCTTCGCGCGCGTCATTCAGATGCGGAACGGCGGCGCAGATCGATTTCCACGTTTCCCATTCGATTTCGAAATCGAGCTGCGCGGCGAAGCGAAGCGCGCGAAGCGCGCGCGTATAATCTTCCACGAAGCGTATCTCCGGATCGCCGACCGCTCGAAGCACGCGCCTCTCGAGATCCTTCAGGCCATCGTGCGGATCGATCAAGCGATCCGTCGATGCCTCCCAGGCCATCGCGTTGATGGTGAAATCGCGGCGTCCGAGGTCCTCTTCGATCGGCATTGAAGGATCGGATTCCGTTTCGACGTCGCGATAGCCGCCCGTGCCCGCCGGCCGTTCACGCCGCGGCAAGGCGATATCGAGCGACCTGCCGTCTTCTCGCGAAACGAACTTCAGCACGCCGAACGTGCGGCCGACCGCGTCGAGCGATCCTCGCGCTTCGAGAAAGGCGGTAACGTCGTCGAATGGCGCGTTAGCGATCAAGACATCGATATCTTGAAGCGGGCGGCCAAGCCGTTCATCGCGCACGGCTCCGCCCACGACGAACCAGCGCGAACCGGGAAGCTCGGCGTTCCAACGCTGCAGAAGAGGCTTGATCGGATGGCCTTCGAACATATGCAGGCACCTTAGCATCGTCCCGCCAAAAGAAAAACGCCGTGCCTTACGGCAGGGCGGAGAGAAGCGCGCGGTACATTTTTCCGGTCTTTTGAAAGCGTTTGTCAGGGTCTTTTTCCAGAGCCTTGAAGGTGATGCGTTCGAGCTTGCTGGAAATGCAGGCCTCCGGCGCCGCTTGCGCGAACGGAGTCGGGGGCCTGTGCAAATGCCGCCGCAAGAGCTTTATTTGCGTGTATCTCCCCTCGTCCTGGCCGAACAAGGCATGCTGTCCGCTCAACATCTTGTAGAGCAGATGGCCGCAACCGTACACGTCGCTGCGGCGATCGTATGACGTCGGAGACCGGATGGCTTCCGGGGCGATATATCCGATCGTTCCGTACGTGAACGAGTCTTCCGTATCAGCACGAGGTTTCGGCGGGCTCGTGAGGCCGAAATCGATCAACCGGATCGCGCCGCTCGTCCAGAGAAGGTTGGAGGGCTTCACGTCGCGATGGACGAGTCCGGCTGCATGGACAGCATTCAAGGCTTTCAGCACCTGCAGCATGATCCTGACGGCCAAGTCCGGCGGGAACCGCCGCTTGGCCTCGAGAATATCTTCAAGGCAGGGGCCGTCGAGGTATTCGAGCACGAGAAAATACCCGCCGCTCCATTCCCCTCCGTCCAAGAACTGCACGATGTATTTGCAAGGCCGCAACATCCGCAACACCGCTTCTTCGCGCCGTAGGTCTTCGATGCTCGTGCTAAGCGCCTCCGGTGTTTCTCCCAGAGCCAGCTTGATCGCGACGCGCCTCTTCGTGCGCAGGTCGAGCCCCTCGTGCACGCGTCCTGAACCGCCTTGTCCCAGGACATTCAAGACCACGTAGCGGCCCACCAAGACCAGGCAAGAATCCTCAGCTTCGGTCATTCGTTCCTCCCAAAAAAAACCTTGCCTGCGCACGATAAGGCCTTTTTTGCGTCTTTGTCAATGAGAAAAGAAAAATGCCGGCCCTCTTACGGCACGGCATCGAGAAGCGCGCGGGACATCTCCGCAGCGCTCTGAAAGCGGTCTTCCGGCCTTTTTTCCAAAGCTCTCATCACGACGCGCTCGAGGCCTTCCGGGATTCGGAGCTCGGGCACGGCGTCTGCAAAGAGCAAAGGTGGCATGTGCACTTGCTGCATCAGCAGAATCTGCGGCGAAGGCGACCGCGCGGATGCGTTCCGACGAGCCTCTCCGCCGAACGCATGCCGTCCCGTCAGCATCTCGTACAGCATGTGCCCGCATCCGTAGAGGTCCGCGCGGGCATCCCATCGAAGAGCGACCGCTTCGCAAGCCTCGGGCGCCATGCACGACGGCGTCCCTACGGTCACCATGGGTTCGGTGATGCGTCGCGGACCCTTGCGCGTCGGCATCGTCACGAGGCCGAAGTCGAGAAGTTTTATCCGCCCGTTTGAGAGCATCACGTTTTCCGCCTTGATATCGCGATGCACGAGTCCGAGCCCGTGCACGGCGTTCAAGGCGCTGAGGACGCTCAGCATCACCTTGACCGCGACGGCATAGGGCAGATGCGAATCGTGATAGATCTTTTCGGCGATCGTCATGCCTTCCAGATACTCGACGACGAGGCAGTAGCTGTCGCCATGCCGCCTGGCGTCAATCATGCGCACGATGCACGGATGGCGCAGGCGCCAGAGCGCGACCGCTTCGCGTTCGAGGCGAAGGACATTGTTCCGCAGATGCGACGCCTCGCCGCCTTTCGCGTATTTGATCGCCACGCGCGCACCGTCACACTGATCGCGCGCTTCGTAGACGCTGCTCATTGCCCCGTCCCACACTTGCCTCACGAGCTTGTAACGACCAAAAAGCTTGTCCATGCGTTCCTCCGAAAAAGACCGCTCCTCGCGAAAATACGCTCTTTTCCTCTTTTTGTCAACCCAAAAAGAAAAACTCCGCGCCATGCATCGCGGAGTCCGTTTTTGGTGTTGCTAGTACGCAGCCGCTTCTGCGACCGCGAGTTCTTCGGCTCCGCAGAGTCCGCATTCGACCGAG
>CAYYII010000067.1:0-1504 GCA_964471445.1 uncultured Gammaproteobacteria bacterium | reverse complement strand
CGTCTTTTCGGATTTCTCCGCAGCCGTTGCAGAAGAACGCGTTGTCCATCTCATCGACGCGGGAGGAACTGCACAGTCCGCAGCGGAAAGCCAGATCCCTGGCGTTCAAATCCCCGCAAAACGGACAGGCATACGACATGGCCATACAAAAGATCGAACATGAATTCTTAAAGCTGGTTGGGAGTATAACATAGGCTCATTTGAGGACAAGCAAAAAAGATATCCCCATCAAGGGTCTTGCGCTGTTCGCCTTTTGTTCATCTATACTGCGAACGATAAGCGAACACTAATTTCACCCCAATCTATGTTTGAACTGACGTCCAAACAGAAGGAACTCCTCGACGCGATTCAAGAACACGTCGAGAAGCGCGGCATCATGCCGAGCTATCGCGAGCTGGCGACCGCCACTGGTGCCTCAAGCCCCGCGACGATCCATAAGCACGTGTCACTCCTCGAAAAAAAGGGCTACGTGCTGCGCCACGACGGCGGACGCTCGCTCGCGCTTACGCCGAAAGCCACCATGCGGCGTCCGGCGATCGGATTGCCTCTGCGCGGGCTCATCACAGCAGGCCAGCCGATCGAAGCGGTCGAAACGAATGATACGATCGACGTTCCGGCTGACCTGGTGGTTGACGAAGTGAACTCCTACGTTTTGAAAGTGCGCGGCACCTCGATGATCGACGACGGAATTTTGGATGGCGACTACGTCGTCGTCGAGCGCAACCCTTCTCCGCGCAACGGCGACATCGTCGTCGCCTTGCTGGAAAATACCTATGCGACGCTCAAACGCTTCTATCGCGAAGCTACGCGCATCCGCCTTCAGCCCGCCAATTCCCTGATGTCGCCAATCTTCGTGCATGACCCGCTCATCCAAGGCGTCGTGCGCGCCGTCCTTCGTAAGTATTGAAATCACCCTTCGTCTCTCAGAGAGGATCGATTCACTCCTCAATTTTCACAACTATGTCCAGGAGGAAATTCCGCTCCATGTATCGTCAGCTTGTCGGGAAGGTCGTCGATTGGTTTGAAATCTCCGACTATGAAGATCAAGTCGACTCGCTGGCTTTGTAGACGCGGCCCCTCGGCCGTTGGTATACTTGAGCCCGCTAACAATCTCCGCACTCTTTTGTATGTCGGAACTCCAGCCGAAACCCTTGAAGTACAGTTCTTTGCCGGGACTTTCTGAAAAGCAACTCGCCGAACACCATGATGTCCTCTATGCCGGGTACGTCAAAAAAACGAACGAGATCCGTGCCAAGCTCGCCTCGGTCGATTTGACGGCCGCCAACGCAACACATAGCGATCTGCGCGAACTGAAAGTCGAGGAAACTTTTGCCTTGAACGGCGTCAGGCTTCACGAGCGCTATTTTGACAATATGGGAGGCAAGGGCGGCGCGCCAGAAGGCGCCATCGCCGACCTGATCATGCGCGACTTCGGCTCCTTCGAGAAATGGGCTGCCGAATTCGCCGCTTGCGGCATGGCGGCGCGCGGCTGGACCGTCCTGGC
>CAYYII010000066.1:0-4988 GCA_964471445.1 uncultured Gammaproteobacteria bacterium | reverse complement strand
TGGCAGGAAGTTTGATGAAAAAATCCTGGCGATCCTGCGAGAGAAAAAACCGTCGACCTTCGTCACTTTCGAGCCGCAGCTGGCCGAGAAAGCCGCGCAATGCGCCTTGCCGTCGCTCACGATCCTGGCCGGGATTCTTGACGCTCTCGAAGCGACGCCGGACATCCTGAGCTACGAAAGCCCGTTCGGCATCGGCTACCTGTCCGCGCACTATCAACTGGCATGAGCATGGAGGGTCTCGGCGACATCCTGAAAAAACGGGCTCCAACCCCAAACAAACGGCTCCATTCGGAAGCTCACGTGCTTGCCGACGAGATGAGCGCATACTTTAACGAACGAAAGAAATTCGGCATGTACCTCGGCGTGATCATGCGCCTCGGCATCCCGAAAGCGCGCTCCATCTTCGCGGAGCTGAAGGCGGAGAGCGCCGGCGTCGGCAGTCCGCGCAAGCTTTTCATGTGGCTTGCCAAGAACCCGAAAAAGTGATAGCGTAGACCGATTCTATGGCGTATCTCCCCATCGTCACCTTACCGAACTCGCAATTGCGGACGCGTTCGAAGGAGGTCGACCCGGCCATCATCAAAACCCCAGCCTTTCAGACATGGCTCGACGACCTCGTTGAGACGATGTGGAAGGCCGACGGCGTCGGTATCGCCGCTCCGCAAGTGGGGCGGTGGATTCGCGTCTTTGTGGCGGTGGAGGGCAAGACACCGCACATCGTCATCAACCCTGTCATGGTCCGAAAATCTTGGCGCATGGAAAACGGCGAAGAGGGCTGCTTGTCCGTGCCGGGCAAGTGGGGCATCGTCCGCCGTCATCGAGGCTTTGCCCTCAAGGGCCTCGGCCGAGACGGCAAGCCGGTCGTATACGACGCGAACGGCTTCTTCGCCCGTGTCCTGCAGCACGAGCTCGATCACTTGGATGGCATTCTCTTTATCGACCGCGCCAAGACGGTAGGCGACGCCGATTTGTAATCCCCTTCCGATGTCGCACGTACCTCGCACCCTCGTCTTCTTCGGAACTTCGGACTTCGCGGTCCCCGTCTTGCAGCGCCTTCAGGCCGACGGGGATTTTTCGATCCTGGAAGTCGTAACCCAGCCGGATCGTCCGGTCGGCCGCAAGCGCGTGCTGACGGCTTCGCCCGTCAAGCGCGCGGCCGCAACGTTCGGCCTGCCAGTCTCTCAGCCGGAATCCGTCCGCGACGAAGAAACCCTTTCCCATTTTAAAAAACTCGACGCGGACGCCTTCGTCGTTGTCTCCTACGGCAAGATCCTTCCCAAAAAACTTCTGGACATGCCGGTGTTCGGAGGCATCAACATCCACGCATCGATCCTGCCCGCCTACCGCGGTGCCTCGCCGATCTCGGCCGCCATTCTCGCGGGCGAGAAGGAAACTGGCGTGACCATCATGATCATGGACGAGAAGATGGATGAAGGCCCGGTCCTGGATGTCGCCCGTATGACGATCTCCGATGAAGACACGACCGAAACGCTTACGGGAAAGCTGGCCGCTCTCGGAGCAGACCTGATTCTTCCGACGCTCAAAGCCTACTTCGCAGGGTCGCTCCGGCCGCAGCCGCAGGATCACGCCAAAGCGAGTTATAGCGGCATTCTGTCGCGCGAAAACGGTCGCATCGACTGGTCGAAACCCGCTCTCGAGATCGAACGCTTCGCGCGCGCCATGCAACCCTGGCCTGAAGCCTTCACGATCTGGACGCATAAAGGCAAAACGTTGAAGCTCACGATCAAAAAAACTGCCGTCCTGCATCCGACAGCCTCCTGCGACGCGGAAGGAAAAAAATCAAACGTCTGCAAGCTGGCTGACGGCACCGTCGGCGTGAACTGCGGCACAGGTTCTCTCCAGCTCAAGACGATCCAGCTTGAAGGCAAGAGCGAAATGGACGCGAAAGCCTTCGTGAACGGCCATCCTGATTTTATCGGGGCTGAACTCTCTTAGGCCACTCCTGATGTTCCGGCGGGCCGTGCTCCTGCATCGCATGCAGGCCGACAATCACGAACGTCAGGAAGACCCAACCGAGCGGATGATTGGCGTACGGAGTGAAGATGTTCGCGACGATGAAGGCGAGAAACGACAACATAAGACCCGCCGCGATGAGACGATCCGAACCCCGGGTCGTCTCTAACGTTTTCCAGAAAAAGAGGCCCGTGCGCCACCAAAGCCAGAGAACTGCGACGAGGCCAAGCAGTCCCATCTTGAGCCAGATCTCGAGATACTGCCATTCGATCGCGCCGGTCGTGACCTTCCCGCCCGGATAGAGATCATGCATGCGCGGATCGTCCGATTGATACGTGATCTGCGCGCCGAAGCCGGATCCGGCGAACGGCGAAGCCGCGATCCCGTCCTGGAGTGGAGCGATCATGTTCCATCGGCTTGAGACGGCCGCGTCGGAAGCATTCAGAAACCGGCCGCCGTAGGCATTCCAAGCGGAGGCGTCTTGGACCGTCGCAGGTAGCGGAAAGACGGCGGCCAGCACAAGCAGCAGCGCTCCGCAGGCGAGGACAACAATCGTGGTTTTGAAGAGGGTCCCCAGTTTTGCAAATGGGATGAGATCAAATCGCACGAAGACCGGCAGCATGAAGGCGGCTGCGACGGCGGCACCCAGCCAGAAACTACGCGACAGGCTGAGAAGAAACGCCGCGGCAACAAGAGACGCCCAGAACAGCGTCAAGCGGCGACGGCTCTCCCACGCCAGAAGAACGCCCAAAAAGATCGCGGGCAGGAGGAGCGCGTCCGAAGCAGCGAAGACGCGCACGGCCCCACCAGAAAGATGCGTAATTTCTGTCAGCCCGAATTTGCGCTGCCACAAAAAAAGATCGCGCAGGAACGCACCGTCGAACGCGTGAGAGAAGAGATACAGCAAGAGCAGGCTCTTCGCGCAAAGCCACGCGACGGCGCCAGATAACGTCCGCAGCAGCCACGCATAGGCCTCGCGATCCGCGAACAAGTCGAGCCCGATGGGAATGAGCAACATGAAAGCGTACCCGTTCGCGTCGTTGAAAATTTCGGACAAGGAGGCGCCCATGGACAGGCCGCGGAGGACTGCCAGCGTGATCGCGATGATGAGGAGAAGAAGCGGCGGCGCCACATGCGCATGTCGAAAATGCAGGATCCGCGTGCACCCTCGGGCGGCGTGCAGCGTCCAACCCACGACAAGAATCGCGAACAGCGCCATGCGCAGCGACAACGAGAAACCCCCGATCTCGGCGAAAAAGAGGCGTCCATGGCTGCCGATGACCGCTTCGGCGCTCACGAGCGCGAAGAGCCAGCGCAGATCGAGGCACG
Source organism: uncultured Gammaproteobacteria bacterium (assembly GCA_964471445.1). Classification (GTDB taxonomy): domain Bacteria; phylum Patescibacteriota; class Patescibacteriia; order SG8-24; family DYFX01; genus DYFX01. The sequence continues at coordinate 1,685 of CAYYII010000066.1, read as the reverse complement.
CCAGAACGACCGCCCCGATCGCGAGCAGCGTAAGAACGGAGATACGGACCTCCGGCGCATGCCAGCCCCAGTACGACAAAAGCTCCACTGTTCCGCAGAACAGGAAAACGAAAAGCGGCAGGCGGCGCGTCAGCGCTTTCGGAAGACGGAGGTCCATGCGGAAAAAAGCGCGGTTGAAAGGAGGCCAAAAAAGATCGGCAGGGCGAGCGCGGCCGTCGTCCATGCGCCACGATGCTTCATAAAGTAGATCCGCATGCTGCGCGTGAAGTACGCCTGTGTCTTGAACGACATCACTTGGGAGAAGCTTGCGCCGCGATGATGGACGAACGCGGCGTTGGGTGTATAGACGACCCGCCAGCCAGCATCCTTCGCCCGCTTGCAAAAATCGACTTCCTCGAACCAGATGAAAAAGGCTTCGTCGAGCAGGCCGATCTTTTTGAACGCGTCGCCGCGCACGAAAAAAGCCGCGCCCATCACCTGATCGACATCCTGCTCTTTCGCGTAGTCGAAACCCTTGGCGAGATACCGCTTGAACGGACCGGCTGAAGGCCAGACGTGCTGGAGCTTCAGCAAGATCAGCGCCTGATCGAGCAGCTTCGGAAAGCGGCGGACGGATTCCTGCAGGCTTCCGTCGACGTTCAAAAGCTTCGGCCCGGCGACGGCGACGTCCGGGTGTGCGTCCATCCAGGCCGTCATTTTTTTCAACCCACCGTGGGTCACGCGTGCATCGGGGTTAAGGAGCGCGACGTGCCGGCCGGACGCGCGGCGAATCGCGATGTTATTGGCCGCCGCGAAGCCGAGATTCCGATCGTTCTTGATCAGCGTGGTCGGGATGCCGGAGCGGTTCCTGAACGTTGCGACGACGTCCTCGATCGCATCCTTGGAGTCGTTATCGACGACAAAGATTTCAAGAAGAAGGTCTTCCTTGTTGGCCTCGATCGAACCCAATAATTCGCCGACGAGATCGGCGACTTTCCAATTGACGGTAATGATCGAGAGATCGGGAGGGCGGCTCATGCGAGAGAATGTTTTTTCCGAATGATGGCTGCGGCTTCTTCGTACGCGGCGATGCGCCGCGGCGTCCAACCGAGCCGCTTCCATGGGAGGCGGTAGACGAATTTTGGCAGCCAATTCGAAATGCCGCCGCGGGCGGAGGAAACCTGGACGTGCACGAGCACCTCGGGTACCCAGACGCCGATGTCTCCCCTTTCCAGCATCGTAAGCCAAAGATCCCAGTCCTGGAAGCGCTTGAGGGACTCGTCAAAGCCCGGAAACTTCTCGCGGCGGATCAGCGAACCGGTGTGAATGTAGTTGTGGTTCTTGAGGCGGACGGGATCGAAGGGTCCAAGCGGAAACGTCTTCCAGCCGAACTGGAAGGACGCGTAGGCATACGCGGCTTCCGGATGCGCGTCGAGGGCGTCGGACATTTTTTGAAACGCGTCGGCACGCAAGATCGCGTCGGCATCGCAAAAGAGCACGAGCTCGCCCGTCGATTCACGAAAACCCCGGTTCCTCGCCGTCGGACCGCCCATGTTTTCTTGGCGCACCAGTTTGATTCGATCGAGAAACGGCGCAAGCGCCGCATCAAGAGCATCAGTCGATCCGTCGTCAACCACGATGACCTCGAGTGGCCTGTGCGTTTGCGCAAACACGCTCTCCAGGCACCGGACGATCGTGGATGCGTG
>CAYYII010000065.1:0-4991 GCA_964471445.1 uncultured Gammaproteobacteria bacterium | reverse complement strand
ACCTTCATGTGCGGCACGGATTGCGCGGCGTCGAGGATGAAAACGGCACCGACGGTATGCGCGAGCGCGGCGAGGTCTTTGGCGGGATTGACCGTGCCGAGCGCGTTCGAGGCATGCGCGATCGACACGACTTTCGTCTTCGGCGTAATGAGCGCGCGGGCCGCGTCCATGTCGAGGCGATACTCCTTCACCGGGATGAATTTCAACGCGAATTCGTGGCGCTTGGCGGCTTCCTGCCACGGCACCAGATTGGCGTGATGTTCCATTTCGGTCAGCACGACGTCATCGCCGGGACCGAACCCGCGGCCGAGCGAGGTCGCAAGCAGGTTAAGCGCTTCCGTCGTGCCTTTGGTGAAGACGATTTCTTCCGGCGCGGCCGCGTTCAAAAATTTCGCGACCGTTCCGCGCACGGCCTCATACCGCTCGGTCGCCTCCCCCGCCGTCTTGTACATGCCGCGATGCACGTTGGAACGGAAGTTCTCGTAATACGCATTCATCGCCTCGATGACCGCGTGCGGCGTGAGCGACGAGGCGGCCGAATCCAAGTACGCCCGCATGCCCATGGCATGGAGCGAAGGAAAATCTTTTCGGATGTCGCTGGGTAATTTCATATCAGGAGAGCTTGGAGAGGTACGGCTCGACGAACGCATCGATCAGCATCGCTTCGGCGGAGACGCGATCGAGGCCGCGCGACATGAGATAAAACAGCTTTTCGGCGTCGAGGCGGCCGACCGTGGCCGCGTGCGAACAGCGCACGTCCTGGTTTTCGATCTCCAGCATCGGCACCGCGTCGATCTCGGAAGCATCGGAGAGCAGAAGCGTTTCTTCTTTCTGGCGGCTGACGCAGCCCGGCGCGTTTTTTTCGACGCGCACGAGGCCGCGGACGATCGCCTTGGCGTCGCCCGAGAGCACGCTACCGACGCGCAGGGTGGAAACCGTGCGGGGTGCGAGATGCAAAATTTCATGCTTCACGTCGAAGCGCTGACGATCCTTGCCGCGCAAGAGACTGGTCGCCTCAACTTCGGCGCCTTCGCCTTCGAGACGCGTCACGAACGACACGCGCGAAAATTCCGGCGAGGAGCAGTCGTCGATCCATTCCAGTTTCGCGTGCTTGGCGAGATGCGCGGTGCGGCTGACGAATTCGACCGAGGATAGGGAGCTCGTGACATACGCGACCTTCGCACCTTCGCCGATCTCGAGCCGGATCTCAACGTCGCGGTTTCCTTCAACCTCTTCGACGATGCGCAGGACGGCGCCGGCCGGAACTTCGATCGTCTTCGTTCGCGGAACCAAAGCCGCCCGATCGAACCCTTGCGGATGCTCAGGCATGAAAATGCCGATGCCGTATTTGAGAAGCTTCGTCGCCATATCAGCCGACAGACCCTTCCATTTCGAGCTCGATCAGCTTGTTCAGCTCCACCGCGTATTCGAGGGGCAGCGATTTAATGATCGGCTCGACGAAGCCGCTCACGATCATCCGCATGGCCGCGTCCTGCGAGAGGCCGCGCGACATGAGATAGAACAGCTCCTCTTCGCCGATCTTGCCGACCGTGGCTTCGTGGGCGACGTCGACTGTATCGGTCGTCACTTTCATGAACGGATACGTGTTGGAGACGGAGCCATCATCGATCAGGAGCGCGTCGCAAGCGACGCTGGACTTTGAACCTTCGGCCGCCGGCGTCGCGCTGACATAGCCGCGATATGACGAGATGCCGCCGCCTTTCGAGATGCTCTTGGCACGGATCGTAGAGGTCGTGTGCGGCGCGGCGTGGATCACCTTGGAGCCGGTGTCCTGGTTCTGTCCGGGACCGGCGAAGGCGACGCCCAGCGCATGTGACTGGGAAAACTCTCCGCGCAAAATCGAGCACGGATAGAGCATCGTCACACCCGAACCCATGTTGCCGTTGACCCATTCAACTACGCCATGCTTGTCGACGACGGCGCGCTTGGTGTTCAGGTTATACGTGTTCTTGCTCCAGTTCTCGACGCTCGAATAGCGGATGCGCGCACCTTCGAGCACATGGAGCTCGACGCAGCCTGCGTGAATCGAGCTCGCGTTGTAACGCGGCGCGGAGCAGCCTTCGATGTACTGCACTTCAGAACCTTCATCGGCAATGATCAACGTGTGCTCGAATTGGCCGCCGCGCTCGGCGTTCATGCGGAAATACGCCTGAAGCGGAACGTTCACCTTCACGCCCTTCGGCACGTAGATGAAGGTACCGCCGCTCCAGACCGCGGCGTGCAGCATGATGAATTTGTGGTCGTGGGGCGGGATGCAATCCGTCATGAAGTATTTCTTCACGAGGTCGGGATATTTTCGCACCGCTTCATCCATGTTCTCAAAGATGACGCCCTTCTCTTCCCATTCCTTTTTCAAATTGTGATAGACAACTTCGGAGTCGTACTGCGCGCCGACGCCCGAAAGCGCGTGGCGTTCCGCTTCCGGAATGCCGAGCTTCTCGAACGTCTCGCGGATCTTATCCGGTACCGTCGCCCACGATTGCGATTCCTCCGCGTCGGGACGCACAAAGTAGGTGATCTGATCGAGATCAAGCTTGGACAAATCCGGTCCCCACGTCGGCATCGGCGTGCGCTTGAACATCTCAAACGCCTTGAGACGCAGGTTCAGCATCCAATCCGGTTCGTTCTTTGACGCGGAAATTTCCCGAACGACTTCTTCAGTGATTCCAAGCGCGGCCGCGTGGCGAGTCACGCCTTCGGCCGCCTTGTCGTAGATGTCGCGAAAATCTGTATCAGCCATATTACTTTGCGACGTCAGCGATCGTCGTGTTCATCAAGGTCGCCATCACTTGGCCCTGCACTTTGGTGAGAATACCCGCGTCATGGTGATGCGCGACTGCCGTACAGTCTTCGCGCTCCAAGGGGCCTTCGACCGCCTGCATGACTTCGGCAACCGTTAACGTCTTCGGATCGCGCACCAAGCGATATCCGCCCGTCGCGCCCCGAAGCCCTTCGACGATTCCGGCGCGCCGGAGTTCCGCCGCCACTTCCTCCAAAAACTTCCGCGACTCCCCGCTCTTCTTCGCCACCGACTCAATCGAAAGCCGCCCGCCATCTTCATGATGGAGAGCGAGCTCGGACACGAGAAGCAGGCCCAAATGAGCCTTACGGGTAACTTTGAGGAGGGAATGCATTCAATTCCTAGTGATTCACCAGGAATTGATACCATGATCATAAAATAAGGTCAAGGGAACGATCCATCGTGTTGACAAACTCCAGTTTTCGTGCTATGCTCATCCGTTCGAAATCGCTCCAGATAAGGGAAATTGCAAGCATGCGCACAGGTTGTTCCTGCCTCATCAGGAACGTTCCGCCACCACCCGAGGTTCGCATCATGATCGATTCCGCGCTCGTCACCGAGGTGCTTCGGTACCTCTCCACCAGTGTTCCCACCGTGGGTCGCGACGTCCCGCTCGAGAACGCCAACCGCTTCGAGCTGACCGCTGACGGCTTCCAGATCGGCTTCCCGGACGATCGGTACGTGGAGCTCTCGTCGCCCGCCAAGTACGGCGGCACGGTGATCTTCTTCACCGGTCGTCTCGTGAACGATCTGGGCACTCCCCTGACCTCCACGGTGCAGCTCCACGGCGCGGAGTCTCTCGCCCTGCACCGCCGCGTCGTCGACGTCCTCCTCGCCTAGCACCCGCGGCGCAAAGAGCACCCCTCGCTCTCGCGCCCTGGGTGCTCTTTGTTTTCAGGCAATCACATCGCGTTCGCGGAGTTCGGAACGCAGGTTTCCGACCGCCTTCTGAACTGTCCGGTCGGTGTGATCCATGAGCTCGTGCCGCATGACTGCCATCTCGCCGCGCAATTCACTGCCCAGCATCGCCAAATCATCCTTGGTCGCCATCTTCCCATCCATATCTTCAAATCTCCGATCAACGGCTTCAAAACCTTCTCGAACCGCTTCCAAGACCGGCTCGAGCTTTTCATCGAACTTACGATCGAGCCGTTCATCAACGACCTCACCGATCTTTTTCAAATCATCCGCTGACAGCATGTCCATACGCATTAAGGATATGGCAACGTCTTGCTCGATGTCGAACGTGCCTGTCAAGCGCACATCATATACTTGACTCTTTCGTATTTTTACGACACGCTGGGGCCGTCCGAGGCCCTTCGCACCTTCCAGAAAGAGAGGACGTATGTCGTTTCCCACTTCCGCTTCTGTGTGGAGCCGTCAGTCGTACGACACCGAGACGATGACCAAGCGCACCTTCGCGATCATGCTGACGCTCTGGACCGCGCTCGGCATCGGCCTCAGCGCAGGCGCCGCCGCCTTCAGCCATGACTGGCAGCCGAGCTGGCTGCTCATGATCGGCACGTTCGTTTGCGCCATGCTCGGCATCTTCATTGCCGCCTGGACCGAGCAGCCCGTCTTCTCGCTCTTCGGCTACCTGATGATCGTCATCCCGTTCGGCCTGCTGACCGGACCGGTCATCGCGCTGTACACGACCGCCAGCGCCTTCAAGGTCCTGGCTGTCACCTCCGGTATGGTCGTCGGCCTCGGCATCGCAGGTGCCTGCTGGCCCCGTTCGCTCGAGCACTGGGGCATCTGGCTTTTCGGCGCACTGCTCGTCCTCTTGCTCGGCCTGCTCATCACGCCGATCGCCGGAGCGTTCGGCGTGCAGGTCCAAGGCACCATGCGTCTCTGGGATTGGCTGGCCGTCATGCTCTTCTCCGGTTACGTCGTCTACGACCTGAACCGGGCCATGCGCGTCGAACGGACGCACGACAACGCGATCGACTGCGCCGTCGCGATCTACCTCGACTTCGCCAACCTGTTCATTCACCTCCTCAGCATCATGGGCACGCCGGTCAAGCGAGACTGACCGCGCGCTCGGAGCTGGGGGCGAGCTCGAACGACCCCTCCCTGCCATGCGCCTGCCGCATGGTTTTTTCCTATAAAAATCGAAAGCCGCAGATGTGATCTGCGGCAGCCGAGCTGAGGAAGCCGGCGCCGTGCGCCT
>CAYYII010000064.1:0-5072 GCA_964471445.1 uncultured Gammaproteobacteria bacterium | reverse complement strand
CGCCGTATTCTGACATGTCAAGTCGAACCATGGCGTTCTCGTCGTTGAACATGAAGGAGGCCAGCGCTTTGGCTAGCTCGGTCTTGCCGACGCCGGTCGGGCCCAGGAACATGAAGGAGCCCATCGGACGTGTTTCTTCCGCTACGCCCGCCCTTGAGCGCCGTACGGCGTCAGCAACGGCCTTGATGGCCTCTTCCTGGCCGACGACGCGCTTGCCGAGCTCCTCTTCAAGGTGCACGAGCTTCTTGAGTTCGGATTCGAGCATCTTCGAGACGGGGATGCCGGTCCATTTGGAGACGACGTTGGCGACATCCTCTTCGTCGACTTCTTCCTTCAGGAAGCGCTTGCCTTTCTGCATCTTCTTCAAGGCGTCTTCCGCCGCGAAAAGCGCTTTTTCGGCTTCGGGGATCTGGCCGTAGCGGATCTGGGCGACCTTTTCGAGCAAACCCTGGCGCTCGGCGATGTCGGCTTCGTGTTTCAGCCGGTCGATCTTTTTCTTGTTGTCGCGGATCGCGGTGATTGCGTCCTTTTCGCTCTTCCAGCTGAGTTCGAGGCCCGAGGCGCGTTCTCGGGCTTCGGCCATTTCCTTCACCAGGGCCTTGAGGCGGTCCTTGGCCCGCTTGTCGGTCTCTTTCTCGAGAGCGCGCTTCTCGATTTCGAGGCGCATGATCTGGCGCTTGAGCTTGTCGAGCTCATGGGGCTGGGAGTCGATCTGCATGCGCAGGCCGGAGGCGGCTTCGTCGATCAGGTCGACAGCCTTGTCAGGTAGAAAGCGGTCGGTGATGTAGCGGTGCGACAAATTGACTGCAGCGACAATCGCGCCGTCGGTGATACGTACGCCGTGGTGCAGGTCGTAACGCTCCTTGATGCCGCGCAGGATGGCGATCGCGTCGTCGGCCGTCGGTTCGTTGACGTACACCGGCTGGAAGCGGCGGGCGAGCGCGCCGTCCTTTTCGATGTGTTTCTGGTATTCCTTGAGCGTGGTCGCGCCGATACAGCGCAATTCCCCACGCGCGAGCGCGGGCTTCAAGAGGTTCGAGGCGTCCATGGCGCCTTCGGTCCCGCCGGCGCCGACCAGCGTGTGCAGCTCGTCGATAAAAAGAATCACGCCGCCTTGCGATTTTTCGACTTCTTTCATGACGGCCTTGAGGCGCTCTTCAAATTCGCCGCGGAAGCGGGTGCCGGCGATGAGCGAGCCGAGGTCGAGCGCGACGACGTCCTTGCCCTTCAGTGATTCCGGCACGTCGCCGGCGACGATGCGCTGGGCCAAGCCTTCGACGATGGCGGTCTTGCCGGTGCCTGGCTCGCCGATCAGGGCGGGATTGTTTTTCGTGCGGCGCGAGAGCACCTGGATCACGCGACGAATCTCCTCGTCCCGGCCGATGACCGGATCGAGCTTCTCCGCGCGGGCGAGGCGCGTCAGGTTCCGCGAATATTTTTCGAGCGCCTGGTAGGTGGCTTCGGGTTCCGTCGAAGTGACGCGTTGCGTGCCGCGAATCTCCATCAGGACTTTCAAAACGGCATCCGTCGTGACGCCAGTTTCGGTCAGCAGTGCCGCCGCTTCATTTTTTGTTTCCATCAGGCCGAGCAAAAGATGCTCGGTCGAAACATACTCGTCTTTAAAACGCTCCGCGATCTTGTGCGCCTGGCGGATGGCGCGGTCGAGGCTCTGCGAGACGAAGACTTGGGCGGTACCTCCGCCCTCCGTTTTGCCGGGCGGCATGGTCGAGACGCGCTTCAAGAGGGCCGCAGGATCAATCCCCAGTTTTTTGAAAACGGAAATCACCACCCCGTCCTCTTGGCGGAGAAGGGTGGCAAGCAAATGCGTGGCTTCCAAGGTTTCGGAACCAGCCTCAAAGGCCATATTCTGGGCTTCCTGAAGCGCCTCCATCGCTTTGGTCGTGAATCGGTTCTGTTGCATGGGAAAGAAGGGTTTAGCACTCTCATAGTAAGAGTGCTAATACGGGTTGTCAAGAAGGGGTCTTGGTTGCAATATAGGTACGGACCTATCAAGGAGGCGATCATGATCGACATGAGCGGCCTCTACGAGGCGCTTGAAAAGGCTTCCCAGGCTGTCGAGCGGGGATGTGCCCCGACGGCCAGGGCCGCCATGATCGGCGTGCATAGGGCCCTGCTCGACGCGATCAATGCGACAAGCGGGAAGCTGCGTGATCGCGCCGATTCCGCGTATGTGCGCCTTTTGGGACTCTCTCAAGGGAAGAAGATTGCCGAAGCAATCGAAATTCTCTACGTCTTCTGGGACGGATTCGAGGATGGATGGGACGAAGTCGAACGAGACAACGACACCGAAGCGTATCGCGAGGGATACGATTTCGGTATGCATGGGGCGAGGCAGCCGTACGTGCCGGAGGAAGATGCCGACGACGATCTGTACCTTGACGAGGAGGATGGCGCATGAACGACCTCAAAGAGATCGCGAAGCTTTTCCAGCAAGCCTTCGATGAGCTGACGAGGAAGAAATGCCGTGCTACCGCCAGGGCCACGTTTAACCGGGCGCAGGCCATGTTGGATGTCCTGGAAAAAGGCGCCGATGAGGTTGCGAAAGTCGCGAGGGAGAAGCGGCGGAAGATCCGCGGGGTTCTCGGTTATCGCAAGGAACTGCTGACGGATACGATGGAGGCCTACGCCAGATTCTGGTCTGAGCACCTCTGAGCGGTTGGATATTTTCGAAACCCCTCTCTACATGAGAGGGGATTTTTTGTTCTTTCTTACTTTTTGAGCTGCGCGTCTCCAGGTGATCCGGATGGAGGCGTCATGGCCGGACGGAGCTGGACACTTTGAGCGGTCACGCTGCCGTCGGTATTCGCCTTGCCTTGGACCATCACGCTCTTGCCGACCTCGAGATCAGCCGGCTTTCCGGCGACGAAGAGGGAAACCTCCGTCGTGTCGCCGAGCAGGACGATCTTGCTCGAGCCGTCGCGGCCTTTGACGGTCAGCGTCTTCCCGTCGTTCGAGAGGATTTCGCCGGTGATGAAGCTGCCCATCGTATTTCCACGCGCGTCCGGGCCCTGTCCGCCGCCGAATCCCGCATTGCCGCCCGCCGCGCCGGTAGGGTGTTGGAAGTTGCGGGTGGGAGATTTCGCGCTCGCGTATTTCATGCCGCCATAGAACGAACCAGCGCCCACGAGTAGCGCCACACCGATCACGATCGGAAGAAGTTTTTTCATAGGATGTAAGAGGAGTAAGCGAAGTGATTATTCGTAGCGCAGCGCCTCGATCGGGTTCATGCTCGCAGCCCGGCGCGCTGGCCAGTAGCCGAAGACAACGCCGATGCCCGCCGAGACGCCAAAGGCCAGGAGAACCGAGGCGGGGGATACACTCGAAGCGATGCCGCCGAATTTCGAGACGCCCCATGAGATGATCCAGCCGAGGAGAATGCCAAATCCGCCGCCAAAGAACGTGAGCATGACCGCTTCGGCCAGGAACTGGAGCGAGATCTCGCGGCGTTTCGCGCCGATGGCTTTGCGCAGGCCGATCTCGCGGGTACGTTCGGTAACCGTCGTGAGCATCATGTTCATGATCCCGATACCACCGACAATGAGAGAGATACCTGCGACCGAGCCCAGGAGCAGTGTGAAGGTGCCAGTCACTGACGAGGCGGCCGCCACGATGTCGGCTTGGTTCTGCGTGCTGAAATCGGCTTGCGCCGGATCGGCGATGTTGTGCCGCTGGAGGAGGAGTGCGGTGATGCTTTCTTGGAGCGGCGTCATCGAGGCTTCGTCGACAGCCTGGACGGCGACGGTATTTACCGATTCATTGCCGAGCAGGTAACGCTGTGCCGTCAGAAGCGGAATGAAGATGATGTCGTCCTGGTTCAAGAAACCGGAACCACCTTTGGTTTTCGTCACGCCAACGACTTTGAAGTCGATGTTCTTGATGCGGATCGATTGGCCGATCCCGCTGCCACCTTCGCCGAAGAGGTCCGTCTGGGTCGTTGGGCCGATGACCGCGACTTTTGCCAAGCTCTTGTTCTGCGCCTCGGTGAAGAAGGAACCGTCGGCGACTTCGACGTTGCGCACGATCGGGTAGCTGGTCGTGACGCCCAGGACTTGCGTGTTGGTGTTGGTGCCTCGGGCCGTGACTTGGCTGCGCGTCGAGACTTCGGGCGAAACGGCTTTGGCTTGCGGAAGCTCTGCGAGCGCCTCGGCGTCGGCGAGCTTCAGCGTCTCCGATGATCCGCGTCCGGTGCTGACCTGGGAGCCCGGTCCGCGCTGGGCGCCCGGAGTCACGAGGATCAGGTTCGAGCCGAGCGATTGGATCGAGGCCTGGATTGAGCCTTGCGCGCCCTGGCCGATCGCGATCATGGCGATAACGGACCCGATGCCGATCACGATGCCCAGGACCGTCAGGCCCGAGCGCGCCTTATTGGCCAGGAGCGCCCAATACGTCTCTTGAAAGAGGTCAAACGTCTTCATGGATGTCGTGTACGACGCGTTTATTGCCGTTCTTGGCGTCGCTCAAGATGGTGCCGTCTTTGATGTGAATGATGCGGTCGGCGTGCTCCGCGACGTAGAGCTCGTGGGTGATGAGCACGATCGTGCGCTTCTGCTCTTGGTTCAGCTTTTGGAAGGTGTGCAGCACGATTTCCCCCGTGCGCGAGTCGAGGTTGCCAGTCGGTTCGTCAGCGCGGATAAGAGAGGGGTCGTTGACCAGGGCGCGGGCGATCGCGACGCGCTGCATCTGCCCCCCGGAGAGTTCGTTTGATTTGTTGAGATGCCACGTTTCCGGAAGCCCGGCGTCGATCAGCGCTTGCCGGGCCTTCTCGGTGCGCTCCTGGCTTGAGACTTCGGCATACACGAGCGGGAGCATGACGTTCCGCAGCACGGTCGCGCGCCGCAACAGGTTGAACGATTGGAAGACGAAACCGATCTTGCGCATGCGGATGTCCGCCAACTCGTCGTCCGAGAGTTTCGAGACGTCGTGCTCGTCGAGGAAGTATTGGCCCGTGGTCGGCGCATCGAGCGCGCCTATGATGTTCATGAGTGTCGACTTGCCTGAGCCGGAAGGTCCCATGATCGCGACGAACTCGCCGTCCTCGATCCGGAAGGAGA
>CAYYII010000063.1:0-5105 GCA_964471445.1 uncultured Gammaproteobacteria bacterium | reverse complement strand
GATTATCCTGGTCGCCTTCGTATTCTTCAAGATGCCGCCGGCGCAGCTCTTCACGACTATGCAAGCGCGCTCCTCGGCCTGGTTCGAGAGCATCAACAAGACCGAGTGGATCGTGAGCTTCGTCGCTCTCGGACTACTCGTAATGCTCTGCATCGGCCTCTTCGGGAAAGTGAAGGACCAGAGGTCCCCTTGGATCAAGGGCACGATCGTGCTCGCGCTCCTGAGTGTCCTGCTGATCGCCTTCCTGACGTATCGAGGCACGACCTCGTACAAGCAGCTGACGAACCACGACGCGCCTGACATCGGCGAGCAGGTCGACATCCTGCATGATGCTCTGGCCGGACTGAAGGGTCGCGGCAAGAAGGAGACGGGAATCAAGACTGCGGGCGGCACGTACGTGCCGGTCGACGCCGTTCACATGGCGCCGCCGTCGAGAGACCTCGTCACCAGCACCCCGATGCGCACGCCGTCCACCAAAACGGCGCCCGCGCCGGTGGCGCAGGCGCGGGATCTTCCGACGGAGCCTCCCGCGAAGAAGTACCACGACGACCCCGGGGCCCTGATCAAGGACCTCAGGGCGGAAGGGTACTAGCGCCCACGTTTCTCCAGGACGTACCTTAGACTCAGCTTCGCGCCCGCCGTTCTCAACGGCGGGCGTTTCTTTTTGTCTCAAACTATTGACAAAACCGCTTTTTTGTGCTATTCTCATAAGTCCAATGCTGAGGGATTCTCCCTCATTTGGGCGCCAAGAACGCCCTTTTCAACGCTTCGGTCACGCACCCTCTTGCAAGGAGCCCGTCATGCGTCTCGTTCACCTGGTTCTGTCTCTCGTTCCGGCTTCGTTCGCCGCCGGCTGTCTGGCCGGCTCGGGCAAGGCCACCACGACCACCACCCACCGGTTCAACGATGGCGTCCACCCCGCGTGGGAGGAGTCGGTCACCCAGACCTACTCCGGCTCCACGGTCGGGGCGTCGCTGCCGATCACCTTCGGCGGCTACGATCCGGCGACCGGGATGCCCAATGGGCAGAACGGTTTCGGTGGCAACGGTAGTGCTTCCGTCTCGTGCATCCAGAATCCGGATCGCTGCGCCTCGAACGTCACCGTGATCGCCCCGCAGCCCAACGCCTTCGCGGCGAACGGCTACGGCGTCGGCATGATGACAGTCGCGCCCGGCGGCCAGACGCAGACGGTCGGCGCGGGTTCGCGCCCCGGCTACGGACCGCCATCCGGCGTCGCCATCGATCCCGATCTGCAAGATCGGTTCGTCGCCGTCGAGAAGAAGACCGCTTCGATCGGCCCGGCCGTGCGGCTTCAGATGGAGCTGACCTGCGAGATGATCGTCAGCAAGCCGGATCTCATCCGGGATTCTGCGCGACGCGACCAGCTCGTGAAGTCGTGCAAGGACGCCCAGAAGTAGATCACAGCAACACCCACGCCATTCCGGCAGCAGAAGGAGTTCGAGATGAAGACCAAGACCTACGCCCTGATCGCCCTCATCGCGTGTTCGGTCGGCTGCATGTCGGCCAAGCGCCAGGACACCACGCCCAACGCCGAGATCCAAGAGCTGCGCGAGGAGATCGCCCGGCTCAAGCAGGCCCAGGTCGACGGCTACCAGCCGCCCGGTCCTGGCGGCCTGCCGACCACCTCGCCGACCCCGCCCGCCATCACCGGCCCCACCGCCATCGGTAGCGGTGACGGAAGCGGCTACGGCTACGGCGGCGGGATGGTGACGGCTTCGGAAGTCGTGCGCGGACAACGCGCCGTCTATGCCTGCTTCGTCGGCACCGAGCCGCGACAGGTCAAGAAGGGCCGCAAGATCATGATCGTCAACAACTACTGCGACGGCGGCCGCGACATGGGCTTGAACTGCCGCGACGACGATCATGACGGCCAGCGGGACAACGACAGCGCCCTGACCTTCGAGATCGACGGCAAGCCCGTCGGCACCGACACGGGCGGCGTACTCATGCCTGGAAACACGTGCTACGTCGACATCGGGCAGAGCCGCTACGTGAGGCTGACGGTCATGCGTCACGCCAACCTCAACACGACCGCCAAGCCACAGTACGACCTCGTGAACGTCGACGCCTCGTACACCGAGATGGTCGGCATCGGCGGCAACGTGCAGTTGCACGACGTCACCGAGAACAAGAACTGGTCGCACTAGGCGGCCAGGCTCAGTCAGAACAAAAACGGCCCACCGCTTCGCGGGGGCCGTCTTCATTTTGCCGAATTTCGATTACGAAGTGGCGGACGTGGCGCGGATGACGGCGTTGATGATGAAGCCGGTCAGCGCGTAGGCCAGGAAGATGATGATGATGCCGATGATCGACTGCTTGATGATGTCCTTGGCTTTGTCGACCGGGTCGCTCTCGCCGCGAGCCGTCATCCAGAGGAAGCCGGCGTAGACCATGAGGACCAGGAAGATGATACCGATCAAGCCGAGGAGCGTGCGGATGATGCGGCCGACCAGGATCGGGAGCTGGCTTCCGGCCGTGGCCGCGCCCTGCCCGTTTCCGAGGTTCGTCGCTTCGAGACCGGAGAGCGCGTTGCCGTTCGACGGATCAAAGCCTTGCGCGCCGGCGGGCATGGCGATAAGGGCCATCTGGCTCATGGTGACGAGCGAGAGGACGCCCAGAAGAAGTTTCTTGAGCATACGAGATAAGGGATTAATGAGGTTATGGGGTACCGGCCGGCGCGTTGACATTGATCACCGCGTTGATGATGAAGGACGCGATGCCGTAGGCGGCGGTGATGATCACCAATCCGATGACGGCGTTCTTGAGCATATCTTTCGAGTGCGTGACCTTCTTATCGTCTCCCTGCGCCGTCAGCCAGAGGTAGCCGGCGTAGATGAGCAGGACCAGGAAGATGATGCCAAGCAGTCCGATGAACGTGCGGACCAGGTTGCCGATCAGGACGGGCAGCGTGGTCGATGACGTGATGTGGGCGGTGTCACCAACGGTTTGGAGGTGCTGGCTGCCGAAGTTTTGCGCATGCGCGAGCGGCACACGGATCAGCCAGAGCCCCAGGAGCCCCGAGAGGCTCAAGATTTTTTTTCTGAGCGACTTCATAGGTCAGAGATCGATGTGTTGCGGCGCGCACACGCCGTTGTTGTCGCACAACCCCGAGTCGCACTCGATATCGGCCGAGCAGTGAAGTCCGAGAGGGATGTTCCTGGGCCCATCGGCCTCTTCGCCCGGCGCGTTACTGCCGGCAACGGCGCTGAGGACAAAGCTTGTTAGGCCGTACGACGCGCCGATAATGGCGAGGCCGATGATCGCGTTTTTAATGATCCCGACGGCTGTGCCGACCTTCTTATCGTCTCCCTGCGCCGTCATGTAGAGGAAGCCCGCGTAGAGCATCAGGATCAGGAACAGGACGCCGAGGTAGCTGAGAACCGTCTGGATGAGCTTGCCGATCGTTTTCAGAAGGTCTTTGTTGACCTTGAGCGCCGATGGTGCGGCGGCATCAAGGCCAAAGTTGCCTTGGGCATGGACGGCGGGCAGCGCGATCAGCGCGACGCCGACCAGGCAGAGCGCCGGGAGAAGAATGCGTTTCAAGCGCATACGAATGATGAGTTCAAGGAGTCCGGAGATGTCCTGCACCTTGTCGGTGGAGAGCATGTCCTGAGCCCTTGCGACGACCCTGCACCGGATGGTGCAGGGTCGTGGAAGGTCGAAGCGTTAGGAACCCGTAGCGACAACCAGACTGTTGATTACGAACGATGCGATCGCGTAGGCGGTCAGGATGATGATCAAGCCGATGATACCGGCCGTGATGATCTTCTTGGCGTCGCCGACCGCTTCGTCGGAACCTCCGGAGGTCATCCATTTGAAGCCTCCGTACAGGATGATCAGAACGGCGATGATGCCCAGAAGGCTCATGGCCGTGCGGATAATCTTGGCGATCGTGATGCGAAGGTCCTGCTGCTGCTGGCCGAGCTCGACGGCGATCTGGCCGGGCAGAAGTTCGTTGGACGTGACTGCTCCCTGAGCCAAAGCGACCATGGGGAGCGCCATCGTCGCGACCATTGCCGTGCTGATCAGACCCTTGATAAGTGTTTTCTTCGTCATGCAACTCACCTCCTTTCAGGCGTTAGCCCGTGAATGTCGTGAAGACGAAGCGGACGAGTCCATAGCTGGTGAAAATCACCACGAGACCGATCGCCGCCCATTTCATAGCCTCTTTCCCTGCCGCAATTTTAGCACTTTCTCCGCCCGAGGTCAACCACAGAAATCCACCGTAGATGAAGACGAGCAGGGCCAAAGCGCCAACGATGCCCATCGCGCCTTTCAAGATGTTGGCAATAAGTTCCGGGACCGTTTTGACGTTGATGGGATTCGACAAGCAGACTCTTCCAGGCGGACAGGACGTGTTACCCGGGCTGTTGGAAGATCCGGTCACGATGTAACCCCCGTTGCACGCGCCAGGCACCTTGGCTTCGCATATCGCCGGGCATTTCTGCATGGCTTCCCCTTGAGAGGTTGCGGTCGGGACAGCGATTTCTTTAGGTAGATCGGCATTTTTTGGACAACCAGGTGTCTCCATCGATCTGCAGACGCAGGCAAATTCGGCGCGCGCAGCCGGTGCCGCGAACAGCAGGATTGCGGCGAGCACAACCGGCAACATGCCCAGAGAGGCGAGGCGTACTTTCATAGCGTTATTGCAGCGCGTTGATGAGGAGGGAGAGGATGGCGTACGAGAGGAAGATGGCGGCGAGTCCGGAAATGGCGGCGACGATCATGTTGCGTGCCTCGACGACCTTCTTATCGTCGCCAGCGGCGGTCATGTATTTGAAGCCACCCCAGAGGAAGAAGAGGAGCGCGATCGCGCCTACGATGCCGAGCAGCTGGCGAATGACGCGCGCGATGACATTCGGAAGGGAAAGGTCGCCGAGAGGAAGGAATTGCCCGAGCGCGCTGCCACGACTTGCTTGAAACGAGTCGCTGGCCTGTTGTTGTCCAAGCGCGCCCAGTTCCGACGCGCAGCCGGAATCGCGAGGATTGGCGGGTTGCGTGCAGCCGTTGGTCAGCCGGTAATCGCAATGGCCTCCGTAGCTGTCCGTCCCTTGGCCTGCCGGATCCAAGCCGATCGCCGAGCA
>CAYYII010000062.1:0-5119 GCA_964471445.1 uncultured Gammaproteobacteria bacterium | reverse complement strand
GTTTTCGACTCGGCCGGTGCTTCAATCGCGAGCGGGTGATTGAAGCTTTTGAAGATCGTGTCGAATGTGACCGTGCCGTCGACGGGCAAGTCTTCGGTTCCTTTCACGGCCGCGTCCAATAGGAGTCGCTTCGGCAAATCATCGGCTTTTCCAATCCAGATTTCGAGCGATGAAATTTCAACCTGCTGGGAGAAACGGTCGAAGTCGTCGTTGAATTTTTCATATGCCAGCGAAGCTTCTCCATCCATGATCGCTTGCATGCGCGTGACGAACGCCTTCAACGCTTCTTTATCGACAGCCAGCCGATAATGGCGCGCCGCGACGCCGTCCACTGCTTCTTCTTTCAAGATTTCTACCACCTGCACGGGCCGCAATTCGATGAAAGCGGATCGCATCTCGGCAATTTGCTCCTTGGTCATCTCTTTTTCAGGTGTTGCCGGCGTTTCCGTCGCGCTGCTGGGCGCAAACTGCCTCGCCAAGGCCTTCCGATCGATCTTCACCCAGGTGCCGACCAAGGGTGTCAGATCAATGAACATGTTCGAAGGTGCGCTTGAAAGGCTCATGTAGGTGCTGTCGCTCACTTGCCGGATATTCAAGCCCAGAAGAGGGGAGCCGTTCATGAGCGCCGTGCTCGCGACTTGCACGTTCACGTCCGATTTTGGCTGCGCGCGGTCGAAACGGTCCATCCCGCCCTTGATGGTGAGTAGGAATTTTACCGGCTGCGTGGGATCGCCCATCCCGCCGAAGATGGAAAGCATTGCCGTCGCTTCGGGGCTGGTCGCGCTCGACGTCGTTTCGATTTTCAAACTCGCGGCGTATTCTACCGCGTTCGCGTCGATCATTCCGGCTAAGGCCGTACCCAATGTTTTATCGGGAAGTGTTTTTGCGTACCAGAAATAGGCCGAGGCGCCGCCTGCAACGAGGAGCACGCCCGCGACGATAGGGATGAGGATCCAAAGGCGTTTCTTGCGCGATACAGAGATCGGCGTTGACGGCATGGCTGCCCCACTTTGCGGGGTTGCGGCGTCTTGGCTTGGCTGAACCGGTTGGCGCATGGCTTCGTTCGAAGGGGATGGGGTCATATGCTTCTATTGTAAGGAAATAGACGACAATCCGTCTACAAGTTAATATTGGGGGTGTATTCACTATTAAAGCTAGGATATGGTACGCACGTGGACAGCCTGGGTGGCTTCGGCCTCAATCGTGCTCCTTGTTGGGGCGGGATGCGGCCAATCCGCCAATCAGCAGTCAGGGGCGGAAGTTAAGACGCCCGTAGCGGTTGGAACGACAGGAAACGGCGCAGGAACCGGGACGGCCGGAACGACCGGTACGGGTGGGACAAGCGGCACGACGGCGAACGCCGGCTTGGATGCAAAAATCGACGCGGCATTCAACGCTGCGGTGTCCGAAAGCGACGCATCGACGAGCGAACAAGCGGAAGAAAACGCGGATGTGAACCTCGCTACGAATGACTCGACCGAATTGAACGCCTATGGCACAACCTATGACCAGAGCAAACTCTAGGCGCGCCGTCGCGTTCGTCGCGACCGGCGTGATCGCGCTTCTCGCCTCAGTCTTGCCGGCGTTTGCCGCCGGGCCGAAGGCTCCGCTCACGACGGGAGGAGGAACGACCGTGCAGCAAGATCAGGCGATGATCTGCGCGCGCATCTCGGCCGTCTCGACCCAAGTGCAAGATCGTTTGACGCAGTTGCGAGCCCAGATCGTAGAGCGCCGCGACGAGCGGATCGCATCCTATCTTGATCGCAAGGCCGAGCATCAGGAAAAGGCCGAGGCTCGCCGCCAGGCCTGGGACGGACGCTGGGATGCCTTGATGATCGATCTCGAAGCCAAGGCGACGACGAGCGTGCAAAAAACGGCTCTGGTTCAATTCAAAGCGGATATGCGCACGGCCTTCGCCGCACGCAAAGCCTCCGTGGATGCTGCGAATAACGCCTTCCGCACAGCTCTCAACGGCGCGCTTGTGGCGCGGGGCCAGACGATCACCCTTGCGGCCGATCCGCTGAAAGTTGGAGTTAAAACGGCTTTTGATAAAGCCAAGGCTGACTGCGCGTCCGGAGTCAACGCTGATACTGTTCGCGCTACACTTCGCGCGAGCTTGGAGACGACCCACGCCAGCTTCCGTGCTGCCATGCAGGAACTTGATAAGATCGGTCCGCTCGCCCGCGCGTACGCCGAAACTCGGCGCGTTGCTGTCGAAAAAGCTAACGCTGACTTCAAGGTTGCTGCGCAAAAGGCCCGCGATACATTCAAGCTCAAAGCGAAAGCCACAAACTAGGCCGAGCTCGAAAAGCAGTTCGTTCGAGAAAAAATCCGCCACGAGAGCGGATTTTTCTTTTTACTGTTCAGTAATGGGAACAGTCTTTCAATCATGCGCGTATTCGGCCTCCTGACGATCAGGCCCTTCTTCCAACGCCCGTACGAGGCATCTACAGAAACCAGATTCAATTTGAACAGAGGGTGGCCATAAGGGTATTCTTCCTGTACACAGTAAAGGAACCTATGTGCGGCATTAACGGTTTTATCGGTACGGACGAGGGCCTCTTGGCCAGCATGAACGGGCTTTTGTCGCACCGAGGACCCGACTTCGCGGGTTCGTATCAAGATGGGCGGCTCAGCTTAAGTCACGTGCTTTTGTCGATTCGCGACACGTCCGACGTTTCCAGGCAGCCGGTTCAAAAGAAGGGTTCTCCCTGGATTCTGGCGTTCAACGGACAGCTGTACAACACCAAAGAACTGAAGGATTTTTTGGGATCGGAGTTTCGCGACGTCGATTTGGATACGACCTTGCTCTATGCGGTCATCGAACGCGAAGGCTGGAACTTCACGCGCCGCATTCACGGCATGTACGCGATCGTCCTCTACAATGCCGAAGAGGGGATCGTGCGTTTGTACCGCGATCCCAGCGGTCAGAAGCTGTTGTATTGGTACGGCAAAGACGGGCGCTTCATTTGGAGCTCTGAGCTGAAAGGCATTTTGGCACACCCGGACCTCGATCGTACGCCCAATGAGGAAGCCGTGGCGATCGCGGTCTCACTCGGCTATATTCCGGGCGAAAAGACGCTTTTTACCTACATCCGCAAGCTGAACGCCAGCCAATGCATTTCGTTCGACCTGAAATCCAAAACCACAGCCTCTTCATATTTCAGCGAATCTTCACGGGATTATTTTCCGGAAGATCCGGATGCGGCGTTCAAGCTCCTGATTGAGGAGCATCTTCAGAGCAAGCAGCTGGTCGCGATCAATCTTTCCGGTGGCCTGGATTCCTCGCTCTTGGTGCATGAAATGTCGAAGCTGGGTCATCGCATCCATACGTACACGACCCGTTTCAGCGATTGCGATGCGAAGTTTAATCTGGATGCCGACTTGGCCACGCGTCTGGCCAAGGACTATGGAACGGCCCACGTGGAAGTCGAAGTGAACGCGCGCACGTTCTTCGATAACTTTCTCGAAGCATACCGCTTGATCGAAGAGCCGAACTATAACGTCAGCCTGCCGGCCTATTTGCAGATCGCGAAACGCGAGGGGGCGCATGGCGATAAGAATCGGGTCATTCTCTCTGGCGACGGCGGTGACGAGCTTTTTTCCGGATATCCGCATTATAAAGAGAGTCGCCGGATCGACCGGATGCAGCTTTTGTGCACCCCCTGGCTTTTTAACGCGCTCAAGAACCGCCATTCTCGCCTGAAATACCGGTATGAAAGCATGGAGGACCGCTGGCTGGCCCTGCGCGCGTTCACCAAGCGCTTCTTGGGCGCCTCTTCCTTCGACCTTGCCGCCTACGTGCGGGCAACGGTCGCGCCTACCATCGAAACATACGGAGCGAAAGATGATTCTGTCCATCAGTTGATGATCCGTGATCGCATTCTTTGGATGGCCGGCGAGAATTTCATCCGTTCGGACAAGCTGTTCATGAGTCAGAGCCTCGAGCTTCGTTCGCCGCTGGCGTACCATCCTTTCCGTCTGCATTGGGACGCGCGCTTGAAGCCGCGCGACTACGTCCGCGGCGACGTCGTGAACAAGCCGTTCCTGCGCGACCACTATCTTGGCAAGCTGCCGGACTATATCGTGAAGCGCCAAGACAAAGCCGGCTGGCGCTCGCCGATCGCAACCTGGTATGACGAGCGGTATCGAGAGCTCTTCCTTGATACGCTGGGCGGCGTCGAAAAAAATGACGGCTTGGTCGATTGGAAGGCGGTCAAGGACCTCGTCGCGAAACGTGAAGACTGGCCCGGCAAGACGGCGCATCTCTATGTCTCCCTTGCGCTTCTTGCCAAACAGTACGGTCTCGTGATTTGAGACAAAAAAGATCCCGGTCTTCGGGATCTTTTTTGGTGGACCGCTCCGGACTTGAACCGGATGCCTCCGCCTTGCAAAGGCGGCGCTCTACCAGCTGAGCTAGCGGCCCTCAGTACGGCCTGAGCATATGGAATTCAGGCTTAAACGTCAACAAGATATCCTCTTGACATTCGCAGGTTTTAGGACTACGTTCTCTCTTAGAAAGGCCTGCCAAGGCCGCGCTCTGTCAACCTGGCCCCGGGGAGGGCCATAGAGGGGGAACCCATGACCGATCAACCGCGTCTCAGTGCTGCAACGCTTGCAACATTCGGTCTCTTCGCAGGCCAGATCCGTGACTCGGTGTTCAAGGGCTGGGCCTGGTACACCAACACCGGCCAGTTTCTCGGCAGCGGGGACCTGCACGTCGACGACCTCGATCGGATCAACGAACGGCTCCACACGCAGGATGGCTTCGTGGCGCTGCACGAACCGATCGAGGACGCCGAGGGTATCGCGCTTCAGCGGGCTCTCAGCGAGCGGGCCGGGATCTTGATCGCTCATGGCCAGATCTTCTACCGTGACACCGCCGACAACGCGGAGTTCCGCGACGCCATGCGGAAGACGCTCAGCGCCGCACGCTCGCGAACCCAGGATCTCGCGCCGATCCTGATGCATGCCCCCGCCCACGAGGACCCTCTCGCCGTCTCCTGATCAGACCTTGATCCATTCTCTGCCCGCGCCCTTTCCAAGGACGCGGTTTTCATTGCCTGCAGTACGTTTCCGCAACAAGACGTCTTCCGATTTTGAAAAGAAAAACCGCGGA
>CAYYII010000061.1:1015-5174 GCA_964471445.1 uncultured Gammaproteobacteria bacterium | reverse complement strand
CTGATTCTCGCCTGCGCCTCGGTCTTTTTCGGCTCGCTCTTCGGCCACGCCGTCATCGCCGTCAAAAAACAACGGCCGATGATCTGGGGCTACGCGATCAACGCCGTTTTAGCGGTCATCTTGAATATCATCCTGGTCCCCCGCTACGGCGCGATGGCCGCGGCCTGGGTGACGTTCATCACCGAAGCCTTCATCGCCTGCGCGACGTATTTCATGATCTGGCGCACTACGGGATTCGTACCGAGATTGAATACCATCTTCCGCACGATACTGGCCGCCGCGGGCATGGCCGCCTTCGTTTCGATCCTGCCTGACATGCACGTGCTTCTCAAAACCGCGCTTGGCGTGATCGTCTACGGCGCCTTGATCCTGACATTCCGCGCGGTGACGCCGGAGTTGCTGAAGGAAGTGCTTTCAAAGAAAAGCTGATGCGCGTTCTCTTCCTCTCTTTTCCCTACGCATCTTCACGAGGCGGCGGCGAACGCTATACCGAGCAGGTCATCGAAGGATTGGTGAGCGCCGGACAGGACGTGACGTTTGCTTCGTCATCCGAAGCGTTGCTGGAGCTTTTCAAGAAGCGCGGCTGGCATGCCCATCCCGTCTGGTGCGGGCTCGAGCCGGTGACGCCGCTCTCCGTCCTGCTGTTTCCCCTGACCATCATCGCTTTCGCGCCGTTTCTTTTTTTCTTGCTGGCTTGGTTCCGTTTCGTGCACAGAGTGAAGGCGATCATCTGCCTTTCGCTCACGGAAAAACTCCTGGCAACGCCGTTCGCACGGATCTTCGGCATGCGCGTTGTTTGGACCGAACACCTCGTGGTCGGACGCTCGCTTTTTCTGAATCCGTTGCGCAGCTGGTACGTCGCCTGCGCCCGTCTCGCGCAAGTTGTGACCGTTTCCGAAGCCGCCGCTTCCTCGCTCGTCGAGGTCGGCGTCCCGCGCGCGCATGTGCGCGTGATTTCCCCAGGCATCGTCCCGAATGTGGCCCGCGCTGAGTCGCCAGCCGAGCCGATCGTTGGCGTGATTTCGCGCTTGAGCAAAGAAAAAAACGTCTCTCTGGCGCTTCGCGCGTTCGCGCTCGTCGCGAAAGAACTTCCCGAAGCCGGGCTTGAGATCTTTGGGGACGGTCCCGAACGTGGGATGCTCGTGCGGATGACGAAAGAACTCGGCATCGAAAAAGCGACGACCTTTCATGGCCACGTCGAGCGCGCGCGCGGCGCCGGACGCTTCAGCGTCTTGGCGGTTCCCTCCGCGAAAGAATCGTTCGGCGTAGCGGCTTTGGAAGCCATGGCGGACAAGCTTCCCGTCGTAGCGACGCGTGTCGGCGGATTGCCGGAAGTCGTTGAAGACGGAAAAACGGGTATCCTCGTCCCGCCAGAAGATCCGCGCGCCATGGCCGATGCCCTGCTGTCGCTCTTGCGAGATCGCGCGCAAACCGTACGTATGGGCGAAGCCGGTCGCGCGCGCGCCGCTCGTCTCTTTCCCGAAGAAAAAATGAAGAACGCATGGATCGCCCTCTTCTCCTAGCCGCAATCGCGATCGCCGCGCTGCTCCCTCTCGAGCGCGTCGGCGCATTCACCCTCGGCGGCTTCAACGTGCGTCCGAGCCAAATCGCCTTGCTCGCGGCCTGGCTTCTATTTGCCCGACTCTGGCTGATCGGAAACGCCAAGCTTGAATGGCGGCGGGGATCCATCTTGGCGCTGGCCGGATTTTTTGCCGCGGCCGGACTCTCGCTTCTCAACGCCGAAAACCTGACGAGATCGCTTCTCGTCCTTGCCGTGACCATCTTCACGGCCACGCTCGCGCTCCTGTTGCCGAATATTTTGAAAGACGAAGCAGCCTTGAAGCGCGCACGCCTGACGATCCTTATTTCCGCCGCATTCGTATCCCTGCTCGGCCTCTGGCAATTCGTGGCCGACATGCTTGGCGCGCCGCTCTGGATGACCGGCCTGCGCGATACGTACTCTCGCGCGATCCTCGGCTTCACGCGGGTGCAAGCGACTGCCGCCGAACCGCTCTATTTCGCGAATTACCTGCTGTTGCCGATCGCGCTTGCCGGGGCCTGGCTCCTGAAAAATACTGAAGCGAAAACGCGGCGCTGGCTCTCGATCCTCCTCGCCGTGATGTGCATCAACGTCTTCCTAACCTCTTCGCGGGGCGGCTGGCTCGGTTGCGCCATCACGGTCGCGGCGCTGCTCTGGATGGAGCGGTCGGGTCTGCGCGACTGGCGCCCCGTTGCACGTGCCGCGTCGATCGGAGCGATCGCGCTCGCGGCTGGGACACTGATGATCGGGAGTTTTTTCTCGACCTCGCGCGAAACCGTGACGGACACTTTCTTCCGTCATGTCACCACAATCACCGACGGCGCCGCGTATGACGACCGCGCGCACACGATTTCCGCCGCCCTCGATGCTTGGCGCGCGCATCTGTGGATCGGCGTCGGTTTCGGCGGCTACGGGCCGTTTGTCTCGACATTCGCATTTACCAAGCCAGATGCAGGCTGGCCGATTGCAAACAATGAAACGATCGAGCTGCTTTCAGAGACGGGCGCGCTCGGCCTTTTCGCCTTCTTGATTTTCCTGTGTGCGCTCTTCCGAGAAACGTCACGTCGAAGCGACGGAGACACCGACACGATCCGGGTGGCATGCGTCGCGGCGCTCCTCGGCATGCTCGTCCAGTATCAAACGTTCTCGACCTTGTATATCATGCACGTGTGGTTTACGATCGGCCTGCTTCTGGCCTCCTCCAAGCCTCCGCGCGCATGAACCCCTTTCTTCTCATTACTGTCGTTGCATTCGCTCTCCTTGCCTGGAAAGACCATCGCAAGGCATTTTTGCTGTTTGTTGCAGCGCTCCCGGCCTACGTCGTGCGTTTCGATATCGCCAGCATTCGAACGACAATGCTTGAGGTTCTGTTTGCCATCCTTTTTGCAGTTTGGATGTTGAAGCGGGAAAAGCGATTGATCGACATCAAAGGCTGGGGTTGGCTCCTGCTCGCATGGATCGCAATCGCGACGGTTTCGCTCTTCGTCTCCCCCGACTTCCGGGCCGCGGCCGGCGTTTGGAAAGCCTACTTCATCGAGCCGATCCTCCTTTTCCTGATCGCCAACGATCTCCTGCGCACGCAAAACGACCGTGATGCCGCGATCCGCTCGCTCGCCTTCTCCGCGATCGGGATTTCAGCCATGGCGATCCTCCAGCACTGGACCAACCTGGGCGTGCCACCGCCATGGAACCTGCCCGGACAGGAACGCTCGACATCGATCTACGGCTATCCGAACGCCATCGGACTTTTCCTCGCGCCACTGCTTCCCCTCTTTTTCAAAAAGAAACCGCTCTATCTCGCCGCGATCATCTTTTCGCTCGCGGCCATCGTGCTTGCCCAATCCGAAGGCGCGATCGTGGGTCTCGTGGCCGGCTTCGGCTCCTTCCTTCTTTGTTTCAAAAAAACACGCGTGCCCGCTTTGGTCGCCGGAATGATCGTGGCGACGGCACTCTTTGTCTTGCCGACACGCGCGTTCGTGATTGAAAAAATCACCCTGAACGATTGGTCCGGTCGCGTACGCAAAGAGATGTGGGTCGAGGCTTCCCATATGCTGAAAGATCATGTCGTTCTCGGTGCAGGCCTCTCCGGCTATCCGATCGTCTTCGACACCTATCACAAAGCCCGGCATATCGAGATCTTCCAATATCCGCACGAGATCATACTGAACTTCTGGACCGAACTCGGACTCGCGGGCTTGATCGCGTTCGCGCTCTTGATCGTCCGCTATTTCAAGACGCTGCGAAACATCCTGCGCCGCGATCCTTCCTCCCGCCTTTGGGTTGCGATTCTTCTCGCTTCGATGATGACGCTCCTCGTGCACGGCCTTGTCGATGTGCCCTATTTCAAAAATGATTTGTCGATGCTTTTTTGGCTGATCGCTGCGTTCGCAAGTTCAAATCTGTCGGAACGACGGCGCGTTGACGTGAGCGGAAAAACCTGATAGGAACAGTGGGCACCTGCGGGTGCCCTTTCGATACAGCTCCTTACACACGCATCGGAACGCAGCGGCAATCAGGCTCATGCGTCTTCAGGCGTTTCACGGGAGCGAGGAGAACAGCGATGGAAGCGAAACACGTTCAGCGGTTCCTGGAACACGCGCTTGCCGGTCGGCATCCGAT
>CAYYII010000061.1:0-959 GCA_964471445.1 uncultured Gammaproteobacteria bacterium | reverse complement strand
GCCATTCTACGGGAATCCGGATGGTCCTATCCTGCCCAACAGCCTCATCGAAACCAAGCTCCTGCCGGCACAAGACGGCGAGCACTGCGTGGATCTCGATGTCGATCGTGCGGGCCGCCTCTGGATGATCTTCCGGCGCGGAGAAATCGATCGGTACCGCATCGCGAGCGGCGGTGACGAGTGGACGATCGTGAACCCGTACGGAACGGGTGAGCGCGAGTGGAGGACAACGAACGACAAGCGTGTGCACGAAGTTCGTTTCATCGGCTTCGATTCTGACGGTATCCCGCTCGTGCTGATGCGTTTCAGCTCGGGGGCCGATGTGCTCTATCGAGGCAGCGAACGGCTCTGGGAGGCCGAAGGGACCTACACCAAGGTCGTCGGGATCTGCCCGGAGCGGGATGCCTACCTCTGCACGCTGCCCCGTCACCCCTCGGAACCGTGCCGACTCTGGATCATGAACTACACGACGGGAGCACGCCGCCATGTGGAGCTTCCCGGCTGGGAACAGGTCCGTAAGGCCTTCCTGGCACCCGGTGGCGCAATCTATGCCATCGGTCACGATCCTGCTCTCGAGATCGGAGTGAAGATCGCGCGCGCGGAAGGCAGCGGTCTGCGCCAGAAATCCGGCATGTTGTTCAGCCGAACGGATCGTGATGCATGCGATCTCGTCTTCTTTCATGGCGAGGTCCATCTGGTCATAAGCCGCAAGCGCGATGATGACCAGCCCAACAAGCTGATTCGTCTTGATCAGTGGGATCACGAGTCCATGTGGACCACCGTCGAGCGCGAACAAGAACTCATCGGGCCCAATCTCTATCACCGACACTTCACGCAACTCGTCTGGCAGGACAGCTACGCCTACATCGGCAAGCGCCTCCGCCATGGCCTGGGCTTCCTTTATTCCCAACTACTACAATCGGGTCATTCCCGCAGACCACAGAGGTGAGAAGCTGGAG
>CAYYII010000060.1:0-5217 GCA_964471445.1 uncultured Gammaproteobacteria bacterium | reverse complement strand
GGCGCGACGGTGGTCGCGACCGGCCGTTCTGATTTTCCCAATCAAATCAACAACCTTCTGGCGTTTCCTGGTGTATTTCGAGGCGTCTTCGATGCCGGCGCCGTGAAAATCACCGAACGGATGAAGCTCGCCGCCGCCACCACGCTCGCCGGCCTGGTCACTGAGCCGACGGCGGAACGCATCATTCCCGATGCACTCGACAAGGGCGCGACGGTTGCCGTGGCCGCCGCGGTTTCCCGCGCGGCAGGAGAGTAGGCTAGAATGATCACCAGATCGCTCTCATGCGCAAATACGTCCTCATCATCATTTTCGCCCTGTTCGTCTTTTTGGGATACCGTCCCGTCAAAGAGCTGATCTTGAGCCTGCGCGGCACGTCTTTCGAAGAAGGCGTCTTGCGTTGCGATTATCAAGGACGCTCCTATGCGGACGCCGAGCAGCGCCAAGCGGATGACGGCTGCAATGTGTGTACCTGCGGCGCGTCCGGCTGGAGCTGTACGAAAATCGCCTGCATCGGCGGAGCGGGAACGGGGACGATCAACGGACGGCTCTCCATGCCGAGCGGCGACGTTCTCCCGGCCCAGCGGGTCTGTGCGATGAACGTCAAAAACACGGAGCAGGAATATTGCCAGCAAACGACCGAAGGCGCGGAAAACTATGCCGTCGCGGTCAAACCGGGCGAATACTGGGTGTATGCCACGCGCATCGGCGACGAAAGCGGCAAGCGCGCGTATTGGTCGGAATACGTGAAGTGCGGTGGACTCGAGACGTGCAAGAACCATTCACCGATTCTGACGCAGGTGACGGCCAACGGCATCGCACAGGCCGATCCGCAAGACTGGTCGGCGCGTGTGCAGATCGATCTCCTTAACGTCACGCCGTCGAAGTGGGAATACACCACGCACAATTATTATCCGGATTCGGTGTTCCTGGTCAGAAGCCACGGCCTGACCGAGGTGAAGGTCATGGCGACCGAATATCCGCCGAATCCCGACGCGGAAGCGTACGAGCTTGGAAAAGCCAAGCTGGCGAAAGATGAACAGGGGAGCCAGACATGGACGTTGGCGATCCCGAAAGGATTCCAGGCCGGGACGGTCTACGTCATCGGCATGAACGCCGAAGGCGAGTACACCACGAGTCACGCGCTCAGGATCGTGCGACCGATCGAAACCGCAAATTGAACGAAAAATGCGGGCTACAAGGCTCGCATTTTTTGCATCTCGCTTCTCACATGCGACAGGATTTCCTGCTCGGCTTCGACGGGGGTTTTGCCTTTCAGGAAACAGCGCGCCTGCGTGTGGCCGCCCTCACCTTCCCAGCGCGCAGCCAGCATGTCGGCATCGCGCCGCGTTTCGCTGCGGATCAGGCAGCAGATCTGCCCGTCTTCGCGTTCGTGGATCAGGACGACCGTTTCGGCGTCGGGAGAAGAGAGGATCAACTCGTCGATGACGTCCGGGAGCGCGGCTTCGCCGGCGCCGGCCAGCGTAAAGTCTTGCTTCGTCAGGACCGTCGAGACAAGTTTCAACGCGGGATCAAATTTGAGGCGGGCGAGCGCGCGGCCCCATAAACGCAGGACGGGGATCGTTTTGGTGCGATAAAGGCTCGAGACGATCAGATCGCGCTTCGCGCCGGCGGCGACGAGATCCGAGGCGGCCGCGAGGGTCTGCGGAGTGATCGCACCGGACTTGAAGCTGCGCGTCTTGGCGACGATGCCAGTCAGAAGCGCCGTGGCGAGATCGGCATCGATGGGACGCTCGAGGTCGCGCAGCAGGCGATAGACGACTTCGCTCGTCGAAGCGGCAGTGGCTTCGACACTATTGGTCTGGCCGTAGCGCTCGTTGGCGATCGAGTGATCGATATTCAGAATCGGCGTGCGGAAGAAAAAATCCGCGGCAACGTCGCGCACCGCGCCGAGCGAAGCCAGGTCCGGCGTGTCGACCGTGATAATCAGGTCGTGACGGTATTCCGTCGCGCCCGTGCGGACGTGCGCGGCTTCGAGCGTGCCGTTCTTCGGCGTCAGATAGATATGCAAGAAGCCGTCCTTCGTTTCATATGACAATTCGCCGAGCTTGCTCTTCTGCGTGTCGACGGAAATGACGAAGGTGCGCAGAGCCGACATTTCCGAGCGCACGTTCTGGAGTTGGGGAAGAAATCCGAGATGGGCGGGAGCTTCGAAGCCGTCGCAGACGATCTCGCATTTCTTGCCGGCGCTTTCAAGTGCGGATGCGAGCGCGACGGCGGACGCGGCGGCATCCGGGTTCCAGTCTTTGCGGAAAACGATCAACGGGCGTTCGGTTTTCCGAAGCTGCTCGAGCACCTGTTGTCGCTCTGTAAGGGCCATCCCAATCGTTGCGGAATAAGGCGTTACCTTAACGCGAGGCCGAAAAGGCGTCAAGAATGGAAGGGGGATAAAGAAAAAGAAGGATCCGTCAGGGTCCTTCGGCGGGCGGTGCGGGCAACTCCGGGAAGGCTTCCCGGATCCGTGCGAGTTCGTCGCGCTGCTCTTCTCGGATTTGGACATCCACGCGCTCGTACACGCGATATCTTTCGAAGTCATCGGCGGTAATAATGCCGATGTCGCCACTTGCGCAGAAGTTTCGCGTGGTCGGAAAGAAGATGTCGCGCTGGCGGCGGATCTCTTCTTGGTTCCCGTGCAGCACGTACTCGACGAGCACGTACGTATCGCGGACTTCCAAGACCTTGAGTTCCTCGCGCAGCCGCGAGAACAGGCAGGGCGTGCCAGCTGCGTGGCTGGCGGACTTGAGCACCGTCATGTCGCGGTACTGCTCGTCTGGAGGATCGTCCTCCATCCGGATCCGCAGTACGTCGCCGACCGCGGGCGGAGGCGGGGCCTCCTCATATGCCATTGGCTCGACCGGCTTCGGTTCCGGTGCCTTCGGCGCGGGAACGGCGCGCTGTTCGATCGTGCTCAGGCGCTCGTCCTGCCGGTGGTTCCACCGGCCTTGGACGAAGGAGGAGATCCCGGCCGCGCAGGCGGCGAAGGCGGCAAGATACAGCAGGAAACCTCTGGATGTGTTTTGCGACACGCGGCACCTCTCAGGAAAGATTCATGCTCGGCGCAGTTTGCGTCAAAGCGTGTCGAAAAAATAGCCGATTTTCCCCGAAATGTCAAGATGTCATGCGGAATCTGCGTGTCCCGCGATCATTTTGAAAAAAGAAAAAAGAAGGGGAAACCCTTCTAGTGATCCCTGCCTTTGGCCTGGATGAACAGCGCCGGGTCGATCAGGCTCGGGCAGAGGCCTTTGCCGTCTGGCGTCAGTCCGTTCATGAAATCATGCACTGCGAGGATGTTGCCGTTCTCCGGTCCGGGCTCGTCCGGCTTCAGCCAGAGCGTCCCATCGTCGCAGATGGAATCGATGACGCATGGGATTCCGCGGAAGATGCCGGTCGAGTCCTTGCGGAACGTCGGATCGTGGGGTGTCGCGTTAAGCGCACGAAGGGCTTGTCGGGCGCGTTCCATCAGGAGCTCGCAGATGCGTTGCTGCCAGGCGACGCGATGGCCGTGGTGCTTCATCTTGGGGAAGAAGGCCACGAGCCTCGGCTCGATCTTCGTCAAAGCGAGCAGCAACGCTCCGCAAGCCTCCGCCGCCGCACCCCACGCCATGGTGTAATGCATGCTGAAACGGTAGTACTCCAGCGCGTACTGGATCCGCCAGTACAAGACGGGGTCCGTGCGATCTCGCCAGGCTGGGCGGCCCATGAGGGCGCGAGCGTTACGAACCTCCGGATTCTGGATGATGGGTGCGAGCTGATCGAGAAAGCCCTTCTCCCATGCCGTATCGATCCATTGATCGAGCGTGCCCTCTGGGCGTTCGCGCATGTCGTCGAGCGCGAGCTGGTAGTCGAGCTTCCATTGATCCGCGATCGGTCGGAGAGCATCGCGTTCGGCGGGCGAAAGAGCGGCTTTGGTCGTCATCAAGATCTCCTCAAGGTGGTGGATGACCGCGAAACGTATCAGGAAAAATGCCCAATGTCAAGGCGATACCGGCACTTGTTCATAGGACGTCTGGTCAAAATCCCTGGCGCAACAATCTTTACTGCCTGGCGCGAAGAGGTTTCGGGCATCAATCATGGCTAGGGTCCAGTAGGCAAGACTGGCAGCTGCAAGGACGATGACGAGGCGAGTCGTCCAGGTCGGGAGCGTCATGTTTTTCATAGGCGATATATAGACAGATACGCAATCAGGGCGGGGGAGTCAATAGGTTGGTTTCAAAAAAAGAAGGACTGACCGGCCCGAAAGCCGGACCGGTCAGTCCTTGATATGCACGAAGGCGAAGGCACACGCTTCTCCGAGCGCAAGCTTGGAACCGTTCTTCACGTTCCACGGTACGTGCAACGCATCGTTCGAGTGATATGCCACGAGCGGCTCTCCGCGGGCATCGAAGCCGGACACCACGGTGGAATGGTTGAAGAGAGTGCCGTCGCATCGGTAGCCGTCTTCTTCGCGCCGCAGCCGGTAGAAGATGATGTCGCCCGCCTTGAGGTCGGAGGCCCTCCGTCGGAACTCGCCGACGCCGCTTTCCGTCACGAGATAGGAGAGCAAGCGATTCACCTGCCGCCAGCTCTTGCTGCTGCCACTCGCCGTGCAGCCGTAGCGATACCACCAGCCCTCTTCTTCCGAAGAGGCGTACTGCATCGGTACTCCGCCGTACCACAGGACTTGCGAGGCGAAGCTCGTGCAATCCGCCGGCGTGCCGTCGCGCAGCGCGCAGTAGGCCAGCTGCGTGTTCGGGTTCTTGGCGAATCGCTCGATATACCAAGACGCCTTGCTGCGGTCGTAGCGGAATCCGACGACCGCCAGCGCCCTGCCCGCGCCGGCAGGGTCAGGATTCTCAGGCGTTGCACCAGACAGTTTCGCTCCCGGACGGTCCTTGTCCGGTACGAGATCCGCCGCACTCAACGCCTGGGGAATCGGCCCTTCTTCGTTGGTGCATCCAGCGGTAAGGAAGAGTGTGATAATGCCGCACGCGATCGCGATGTCGGACAGGCGGGGGAGGAAGGAAGAATCGAAACGACGCATGTTCTTCACGCTGCATCTCCTGGAAAGAACTCTGGCACATGCCAGCGCGATGGTCCTAGCAAAGGCCGATAAAATGCGTCAAGCAGATGACACTTTTTGGGAAGGGCTGACGAATACGCAATACAAAGGCTCCCGCCTCTTGCGAAGCGGGAGCCTGTTTTTCGTTTGGGTTTAGAGTT
>CAYYII010000059.1:2032-5275 GCA_964471445.1 uncultured Gammaproteobacteria bacterium | reverse complement strand
GGGGCTTCCCATCCTTGATTGTCGGAACTTTGCGGCGATTGCCGGTCGGGCTGGTAAAAACGCCGAACAGCCTGGAAGACCGTCTGCGGGTGATGTCGGCCTTTTCCAACGAGTTGTGTCTGGTGATTGCCCAGGCCACGCCGGAAGAAACGAAAAGCGCCGCGGCCGCTTCCGGTTCGGTGGCGCAAACCGCAGACTCCGACAGCGACGGCCTCGTTGACGCCCAAGAATTCTTTTACGGGGCCGACGCTTGGAATCCCGACACGGATGGCGACGGGTATGCCGACGGTTTGGAAGTCGAGAAAGGCATGAACCCGGTCGGCTCCGGCCCGCTCTTCAGTTTCGGCTTATGAACCGGTTGCGGCTGGTCCGCCTCGGTTTTTTCGCCGTCGGCCTCCTCTTGATCGGGCAATTGTTTCGCGTGCAAGTCCTTTCGCATGGCTTTTATACGGCGCTGGCCGAAGGCCAGCACGACCTGTTTCAGCATCTTTTCCCGAAACGCGGAAAAATCTACGCGCGTGATCGGAAATCGGGGGATCAGACGTTCCTGCTCGCCACGAATCGCACGCTGAACCTCCTCTATGCGGAACCGTTTCGCATCAAGAATCCCGTCACGACGGCGCGCGCGCTTGCACCGATCCTCGGCGTCGATGAGGCCGAGCTCGTAACGAAGGTGTCGAGCTCGACCGAGCGGTATCGCGTCTTAGGACGCAAGATCGAAGACGAGACGCGCGCGAAGATCGAGGCCTTGAAGCTCGAAGGCATCGGATTTTCGGAAGAGGATTTCCGCTATTACCCGGAAGGTGTGACGGGCGCGCAGGTGCTCGGCTTCGTTGGCGAGAGCGACGCTGGCAAAAGCGGGCGGTATGGCGTGGAAGGCTGGTTCGACAAGGAACTCGCTGGCGCGCAAGGCTATCTTGAATCGGAAAAGGATTCGCACGGACGCGTGATCGCCGTCGGCAATCGCACGCTCCAGCCCGCCAAGGACGGCGATGACGTCGTTTTGACCGTTGACCGGACGGTCCAATATGTCGTCTGCAAGAAGCTCGACGATTGGGTCAAAAAATTCAGCGCGGAGAAGGGGAGCGTCGTCATCCTCGATCCCAAGACGGGCGCCGTGATCGCCATGTGCAACGCGCCGACGTTCAATCCGAACGAGTATAATAAAATTGATTCGGTCGACGTGTATAACAATACGGCGATCTTCGAGCCGTACGAATCCGGCTCCGTCTTCAAGGCGATCACGATGGCGGCCGGCCTCGATTCCGGGAAGATCGCGCCGACCACGACCTTCGACGATCCCGGAGAAATCAAAATTGGGCCGTTCACGATCCGCAACTCCGATCTCAAAGCCCATGGACTCGTCGATATGACGACGGTGCTGGCCGAATCCCTGAATACGGGCGTCGTCGACGTCGTGCACCGCGTCGGCCCGACGAAATTCCTGAACGTCGTGCGTGACTTCGGCTTCGGTCAGAAAGCTGGCATCGAGCTGCAGTCGGAAGGAAGCGGCAATATCCAGCCGTTGACGCAAAAAGGCGACATCTGGTCGGCCACGGCCTCCTTCGGCCAAGGTATTACGGTGACGGTCTTGCAGCTCGCCGCTGCTTATGGTGCGATCGCCAACAAGGGCGTGCTGATGAAGCCGTAGGTCATCGACGAGGTGCGCCATGCCGATGGGACAGTCGACGCGCGTTCCCCGAAGAGCGTTCGTCAGGTCATTTCGGAGCGCGCGGCTCAGATGCTGACGGGCATGCTCGTGGCGGTTGTCGAAAAAGGCCACGGCACGCGCGCCGGCGTTCCCGGCTATTGGGTGGCCGGCAAGACAGGCACGGCCCAAATCCCGCGCAAGGACGGCGGCGGCTACGAGGTCGGGCCGACCATCGGCTCCTTCGCCGGGTTCGGTCCGGTCGACGATCCGAAATTCGTGATGGTCGTGCGCATCGATCGTCCCCAGGGCGTGCAATTCGCCGAATCGACGGCGGCGCCGCTTTTCGGAGACATCGCCAAATTCTTGATGGATTATTATCAGATCGCTCCCACGCGCAAATAATATGCTGCGTCATCTCCAATCCCTTCTCGCGTTCTTGGCCCAGGCCGTCTTGGCGCGTTATGCACCGAAGATCGTCGCCGTCGCCGGTTCGGTCGGCAAGACTTCGACGACGCGCGCCATCGCGGCGACCTTGGCGCGCTCTTTTCCGACGCGCGGCAGCCTGAAAAACCACAACAATGAAATCGGCGTGCCGCTCACGATTCTCGGAGAGGCAAAATCGGGCGGACGATCGCCCTCCGCCTGGGCGGGGATCCTCTGGCGCGGATTTCGCCTGGCCTTCGGTCCGGCGCGTGCGTATCCGTCCGTGCTGGTCTTGGAAATGGCGACCGATCATCCTGGAGATCTCGCGCGCCTCACGGCGCTTGCACGGCCCGATGTCTCCGTCTTGACGGCGATCGCCGAGGAACATACGGAATTCTTGGGAGATCTCGACGGCGTTGCGAAAGAAGAGGGGACGATCGTCCGCGCGCTCCCGGCCCATGGGACGGCCGTTCTGAACGCCGACGATACCC
Organism: uncultured Gammaproteobacteria bacterium; assembly: GCA_964471445.1. Taxonomy (GTDB): domain Bacteria; phylum Patescibacteriota; class Patescibacteriia; order SG8-24; family DYFX01; genus DYFX01. The sequence goes on along the minus strand of CAYYII010000059.1, from coordinate 2,710 downwards.
GCGTTGCCGCGCTGCAAACAGAAACCCCACGCGCGACGCTGTTCGGTTTCAGCTCGGAGGCAGAAGTTCGCGCGGAACGCGTCGAGCCGGAACTGGCGCTTGGAACTGTCTTCACGCGTTTCGATCTCGTGATCGAAGGTCGTCGCTACCCCGTGACCTTGCCGAACGCGCTCGGCGACGGAAATGTTTATGCCGCGCTGGCCGCCGCTTCTGTTGCGTTGGCGTTTCACGTCGATCCGGCGGTGATCCCGTTCGGACTTGCCGAATACGAGCCGCCGCCGGGCCGGTTGCGCGTACTTGCCGGCATCAAGGGCACAAGGCTGATTGACGATACGTACAACTCTTCTCCGCGCGCCGCCGAGCTGGCGCTCGCGACTTTTCAGCGTGTGCCGGCGGCGGCCGGCGGCCGGCGCATCGCGGCGCTCGGCGACATGTTGGAACTCGGCGCTCTTACGGAAGAAGCGCATCGGCGCATCGGCGCCTTGGCGGCCCGATCCGGCATCGAGATGCTGCTGGGGGTCGGACCGGCTTCCGTCTTTTTGTGCCGAGGCGCGAAGGAAGCCGGGATGCCGGACGAACGGGTCTTTCATTTTTCGAACGCGGAAGAGGCCGGACGTTTTTTGCAGGAAAAAATCCGACAGCAGCAGCAAGTGCAGAGAACAAAAACTTGAACTCAAG
>CAYYII010000059.1:0-2022 GCA_964471445.1 uncultured Gammaproteobacteria bacterium | reverse complement strand
TCCGCCAGGGCGACGTGATACTGATCAAAGGCTCCCAAGGCATTCGCACGGAAAAGATCGTCAAAGAACTGATGGCCGAGCCCGAACGGGCGAAAGAACTCCTCGTGAGGCAATCGAAGGAATGGCGCTAGGCGGCGGAAAATTTCGCATGTTGACAGGCGCGGCCTTTTAGCTTACATTCAGCTGTTTCCCAGGCACGTGCCTTCGGAATGCTCTTTGGCTCTTTAGCGTGACAGGAGGACCCTTTGCCCACCCCGGACGATCTGCAGGACGGTTCGAGCGACAAGACGACGGAATGGGTTGGTGGTCTTGGCGAAGAGACGCCGACCATCGGCCGACAGATCGGCAGATACACGGTCACGAGAAAGCTCGGAAGCGGCGGCATGGGCGAAGTCTATCTCGCACGGCAGCCTCCCGGCCGAGAAGTGGCGATCAAGGTGATCGGTTCCCTGCCGGACGATCCTGACAAGAGACGCGTCGTCATCAGGCGGTTTCACGGTGAAGCGAGCGGGCTCATGCGCATCAACCACCCGAACGTCGTGACGGTCTATGCGTACGAAGACTACGATGACGGGCTGCAGGTGAGACCGTGCCTCATCATGGAGTATCTCGACGGGCGCTCTCTTCGCGAGATGATCGGCCGCCAAGGGCGGTTCGCTCCGGCGAAGGCCATGCACCTCGTCGAGCAAGTCCTGGAAGGACTCGGGGCGATTCACGGCGCCGGCTTGATCCATCGAGATCTCAAGCCACATAACCTGATCGTGATGGCCGACGGGAGGCTGAAGATCATCGATCTCGGCCTCGTGAAGGACAATCTGCGGTCGGACGAGCTCACCCATGACGGCATCGTCATGGGGTCTCCGCAGTACATGGCGCCTGAACAGTTCCTCGCGGCGATGGGAGGCGATGCGATCGATGCACGCGCCGACATCTACGCCCTCGGCGTGGTGCTGTTCCAGCTCTTGACCGGCAAGCTGCCTTTCGAGGGCAAGGATGCACGCGAGACATTTCAAGCGCATCAAAGCGCGCCGATCCCCGAGCATCTTTTGCGCGAGGCGAACGTGCCGCAGGGCCTGATCGGCGTCGTTCGCAAGGCGATGTCGAAAAAGCCGAGCGGGCGATACCAGTCGGTGGTCGAGATGCGTCGCGCGATCGAGCGTATGCGCTCGTTGAGTGAGGGAGCAGCTGCCTCGCAAAGGCTGCCGCGCCCGAAATTACCGGTCAGGCCCCCGCCGATTCCGGCGGCGGCACGAAAGCACGTCGAGAGAAGGCTTGTCACGTCACGGCTGAAGACGGCAACGGCATCGCGCGCGCGAAGCTGGAAGCCGCTCCTGATCGGAATACTCGTGGCGGCCGCGTGCGTTGTCGTTCTTCTGGTCTGGCTTCGCGGCCTCTTCGTCGACAAGGTGGGGTCCTTCACGGATGCCTCTGTGCCCGTCGAAGAGCTCGTCAGTGTCGAGAAGCCGTCGTCGCATGAGGCAGTCTCGGCGCCCATCACGCTTCCCACGGCGGCGGATGGCTGCCAAGCGTACGAAAGTGGCTTCCCGGGTCGCGCCATCGAGATCCTGAAACCGCTCGTCAACGCCTCCTCCGCCACGGCGCACCTCTTCTGCCTCTGCGCGGCGGAACATCAGCTCCGGCGTGAAGGGCAGGAGAAGGATTGCAAGGCCTACCTCGCGCGCGCCGATCGAGACAAGCGCAAGGTCTTCCAGGTCAACATGTGGCTCAAAAAGTAGCACGGGTTCTTTCTTCGCAGGGTGCGCTTCGCGCGCCCTTTTTCTATTGACAAAAATCCTTTTTTCCGGTTATCTTCGAGATGTCATTAAGGAGGGCGGCATGCTCTTTTTCTTCTTCCAAATCAGCATCTGTTTCCTCTGGACGTTCGTCTCGGCGGCGCTGGAAGTCCATATCGAAGGGTCGCATGGCTGGGCGAAAAACCTGCCGACCTGGCGGCGCGATCGTTGCAACGGCATGCTCAGGATCGCCCAGCTCGTCCTGATGGGCGGTCGTCCGGTCACGGGC
>CAYYII010000058.1:0-5281 GCA_964471445.1 uncultured Gammaproteobacteria bacterium | reverse complement strand
GGTTGTTGATTTGATTGGGAAAATCAGAACGGCCGGTCGCGACCACCGTCGCGCCACCAGCCTTGGCTTCCTCCGGCATGATCTCCGGCGTCGGGTTCGCCATCGCGAACACGATCGCCTGCGCCGCCATGCTCCGGACCATGTCTGGCGAGACAAGGCCTCCTTTGGACAAGCCGATGAACACGTCGGCATCGCGCATTGCGTCCGACAATGTCCCCGAGAGGCCACGCGGATTGCTCCAGGCGAGCAGCGCCCGCTTGGCGTCATCGAGGTCCACTCGCTCCTTGCCGATCACGCCCTTAGAATCACAGAGTGTGATGTCGCCTGCGCCGTGCGCGCGAAGCAGTTTTGCGACCGCGATACCCGCCGCACCTGCGCCCGAAAAAACGATCTTCGCCTCGGTAAGATCGCGGCCCGTCGCCTTGCAAGCGTTGATCAAGCCAGCGAGCACGACGATCGCCGTGCCGTGCTGGTCGTCGTGAAATACGGGAATATCCAGCTCTTCCGCGAGACGACGTTCGATTTCAAAACAACGCGGCGCGGAAATATCTTCCAGGTTGATCCCGCCAAACGTCGGCGCAATGCGCTTAACGGTTTCGATGATTTCCTCGACGTCTTTCGTTCCGAGCGCGATCGGAAACGCGTTCAGTCCGGCGAACTCTTTGAACAAGATGGCCTTGCCTTCCATGACGGGCAGCGCCGCGAGCGGACCAATGTCTCCCAAACCCAGCACGGCGGTACCATCGGTCACGACCGCGACGGTGCGTCCTTTGATCGTCAGCTTGTTAGCAAGCGTGGGATCTTTAGCGATCGCCAAGCATGGCGCGGCCACGCCCGGCGTGTAGATCGTCGAAAGGATTTCACGATCCGTAACCGGCACGACGCTGATCACGTCCAATTTTCCTTGATATTTCTCGTGCAGTTCAAGCGATGCGGCGTTGTAATCCTTCATAGGGGGCGCAAGAGTTTCAAGTGCCTATCGTAGCATCGAGGAGTGGAAAGAAAAAGAACCGCGCAGGCGGTTCAGGCGGGCTCGACGGTCAGGAACCAAGACGTGTGTGCGCGATACATCGCCTCGCCTTCGAGGCGTTCATACGACACGCGCCAGCGCCGATCGTGCCCGCCGTGGGATTCGCGATGATCCGGCATACCCGGCGAAAGCAGCACGGGCACGACGTCGCATCCATCCTTCCGCGAGATGAATTCAAGCGCGTAGATCCGGCACGGACCGAACTTCGCGATCCATTCGTCAGCGAGCATCTGCCGCGACATTTCGGCGGCCATCGTCGCGGCCTGGTGAAAATCGGCAAGCTCGAGACGCCGACTCTTCAGATCCGCCCGCACCCGCGCGAGACCGGGAGGGGCTGTGCGGGCAAGCCGATCATTGAAGAACGGGACCTCTCCGGATGCGTATGCCGTGAGCACGAACCACGCTTCCGTCGGTCCTGCGTACGCAAGCGAAAAGGTCTTGGAGAGATCGTCTGTTCTAGGATCGTCCGGATACATGAGCAAGCCAGCCTCTGCCAGCTGTTGCATGCACGGGCTGAAGTCCCGCATGGGGAAGAACCCACCACGCCGCGTCACGAGGCCGCCGTCCGGCCTGCGACGGATGAAGTTCTTCACGTTGCCGAAATTGCTGGCGAGCCAGTCTGCCTCCTCTGCATCAAGCGTATCGACGAACTGTTCCCAGTTCTCGTCGAGCCGTCGGCCTTGTGCGCGCGTGATCGATCCGGGGTTGCGGTCGCGATGGGTCAAGGTGCGTTCTCCTGTTGAACTGTTCTTCTTGTAGCAATCAGCACCCTCGTTGTCAACGCGAGGCGATTTTCAAAATCGCCGCGAATTCCTTTTCCATGACTGGCTGCACCGACAAGCGCGAACCGCGTTCCAGCAGCACCATCTCTTTCAAGACGGAGATGCCTCGAAGCTCTTCCAATGAAATGAGGCGCGGAAATTTTTTCACGAATCCGACGTCGGCACAGAACCAGATCGGCTTGGCCTTGGACGCTTTGGGGTCGAAATATTTTCCTTTCTTGTCGAACTGCGTATCGTCCGCATGCGCGGCCGTGACAACCTTCGCAAGACCGACGATACCCGGCGGCAGCGTACTTGAGTGATAAAACAAAATCGGGTCGCCGACACGCATTTCTTTCATGTAGTTGCGCGCTTGGTAATTCCGCACGCCGCTCCAAGCGTCTTTTTTCAAGCGTTTCAAATCGTCGATCGAAAACGCGTCCGGTTCGGTTTTGACAAGCCAATGGCGCATAAAAAGTCTTTCAGCTTTTCCGCCGCTCACGAATAATCTCGATGATCGCAGGTAGGATAGACACGAAAATGATGGCGAGAATGACGATCTCAAAATTCTTTTTGATGATCGGCACGTTGCCGAAAAAATAGCCGCCGAAGACGAAGAGCGTGACCCACAACGCGGCGCCAATGACGTTATAGAACAAAAAAACAGGTGCACGCATGCGACCGACGCCGGCGACGAAGGGCGCGAAGGTGCGGACGATCGGCATGAAGCGCGCGAGCATGATCGTCTTCGCGCCATACCGGTCGTAGTACCGCTGCGTCTTCTCGATATACGCTTTCTTGATCGGCAGCCCGGCCAAAGTTCCCGTTTCAAACACGCGCCCGCCGATCTTCAAGCCGATGCGGTAATTCACGCCGTCCCCAAGTACTGCGGCAACGAACAACAAGATCCAAACAACCCAAACGTTCAAGGAGCCGGCTGCCGAAAATGCGCCCGCCGCGAACAAAAGCGAATCACCGGGCAAGAATGGCGTCACGACCAGTCCCGTTTCGCAGAAGATGATGATGAATAACAAGCCGTAGATCCAATGACCATAGGTTGAAATAGCGGTCCCGAGTGTCGTATCCAAGTGCAAGAACAGATCGAGAAAAGCGCGCATAGTTTCTTCATGGTAACAGGCTTTGATGGGGCGGAATAGGCGTTGACACCGGTCACTGGAATTGCTATCCTCCCCCCGTTCGGGACTTCGGTATACAATGAAGCCTGGCTTGTCTCCGTAGCTCAATTGGATAGAGCGGCGGGCTTCTATCCCGAAGGTTGCAGGTTCGATTCCTGCCGGGGACACCATGGCGGCCATCGTTCAGTGGTAGGACAGTGGATTGTGGTTCCACGAATGAGGGTTCGATTCCCTCTGGCCGCCCCAAGAAAAAAGCACCTGCAAGGGTGCTTTTTTCTTTTTAAAGCAGCACCTCTTTACAATTGACTTTTTTCATACATTCGCCATACTAACCGGGTTACGAACCTTCTGAACGGAGATCGCCTTGAATCAAAAAGAAAATCGGCTTCTTCACCTCGCCGTCGTGGTCGGATACATCCGCCACACCTTCAAGGTCATCGCTGAAGGCAGCTTCGGCGAGTGCGCCGTCTTCTCCAAGGAGCACCTCGACTTGCCGGACTTCGACAGCCTCTCGACGAAGTTGCGTGCCGTTGCCGAGTCCGAGATCTTCGAGCTTGTGAAGGATGGCGGCCTCCTCCCCGACAATGGACGGGAGTTCATCGGCATGGTGCAGGCTGGCAACTATACGCAGTGCTGGCAGCTGGCCAACGCCGCGCTGAGGCGGCGCGATCCGGGATACGACGCTGTCGATCCGATCGACATCAAACCCGAGTGGCTTGTCTGATACTCGGGTCCTCCACTGACCCAGGACGAAACCGCGTTCGCTGACGCCGTCGATCATCGACGGTTTTTTCTTTTCAAGATCCGTCCGGTCATGCCACATATGACCTCATGCGTAACGTGCGTTCCGAATAACGCACGTTACGATATCTTCTTCTCCCCTTTCCTCTTATCGTGAAACGCTTTATAGACTTCCTTCAAATGCGAATCGGTGATGTGCGTGTAAATCTGCGTCGTCGTGACGGAGGCGTGGCCAAGAAGAGACTGTACGCTGCGAAGATCGGCGCCGTTCATCAAAAGATCCGTCGCGAAAGAATGACGCAGCGTGTGCGGCGAGATGCTTTTCGTGATGCCGGCCAGCTGCCGATAGTGTTCGACGATCCGCTGCACGCTCCGCGGCGTCAGGCCCGACATTTCATCGCGGCCATGCGCGGCGCGATCGTGGCTCACGAAGAGCATCGGACTCATGTCCCTACGCGCTTCCTGGTATTTTTTAATCCAGGCCTTCGCGTCTTCCGAACAGAAGACAACGCGATACTTCGAGCCTTTTCCCTTCACGGTGAATTCGCTCCGATTGAAATTAATGTCCCCCAACTTCAAGCTGCACAGCTCGGACACGCGGAGGCCCGTCGACCAGAGCAGCTCGAGAATCGTACGGTCACGCAAACGCACGATGTCCGGTCCTTGTGCCTTCATGGGCGCGTCGAGAAGTCGCTCGATTTCTTTCGGTTCCAAAAATTCGACGTGGCGATCCGGCTGCTTGGCGAGCTCGATCTTTTCCGCCGCCAAGGTTTCGATATCGCGCTTCGACAGATATTTCAAAAAGGCACGGAGAGCGATCAAGTGATAGTTCTGCGTATTTTTTTTCAAAGGTTGCCCGTACTGGTCTTCAAGACGGTTGAGCCAAAGACGGAATTGGCGCACCGAATCCAAAGTAACGGCGCTGGCCTTGGCGATCCCCTTTTCCAAAGCCCAGTCGGCAAAGCGGCCCAGGTAGAACCCGTAGTTCTCTCGCGTGCGCTTGGACCGGTTTTTCTCGATTTCCAAATAGTCTCCGAAATCACGGATTAGCTCGTGAATTTGGCTTTTTTTTGCTGAAATATCGTCTTTTTCCTTCAAAGCCATACTTTTGTCAAATAATGTTGACAGAAACTGTCTTTTCTGCTAAGATACAGGGGTTCCGCACTGGTCTTTCGACCTCACCTTGGGCGTCCGGAACCGCCCATCCATCCAGGAGCTTTACGTGAGACTGACCAGTCTTTTCACGACCGCGGTCTTTATCACCGTGATCGTGTCGTTCTTCTTCACCGGCCCTTTCAAAGACAAGGAGGAAACGTCCGTCGCCGTCGCGCATGCGGAGGTGTCCCAGGCCGTCGTGGCCACACCTCCTTCGGCAGCCGCCCCGGAAAGCGAGAAGCCCGAGGCTTTCGCGCCATTGCTTCCCGAGATGCCGGTCATGTCATCCAGTTACGCCGCCGTCTGCGCGCAGTTCGATCCCGTGACGTTTCCGGAACAGGCCGATGACATCCTGAAGTACGCGAGCGGAACGACCGAAACGCCATACGAAGTGCTCGGGAGCGTCTGGCGCAACGAGACGGGCAGAGTGGAAGGCTCCGATCTGGCTTCCGGCAACT
>CAYYII010000057.1:5212-5605 GCA_964471445.1 uncultured Gammaproteobacteria bacterium | reverse complement strand
GCGCTCTCGACCGGCGAAGGCTCGGCCGGAATCGTCGTTTCCTGAGACGTATCCGTCTGTGCAGGGATCGCGGCCGACTGCGGTCTGAAAGCGGCATACGCGACGACGATCAGTGCAACCGCCGCGACCCCGAGCATGATCCGAAAATAGTTCTTGTTCATAATGAATGCGTGAGCGTAAAGATGCCGTTCGCGATGGCGTTTTTGAGATCGCCGGGGACGACGGAGTCGTTAGCGAGCGTTCGTAGCAACCTACCGCTTTTTTCGTGGGACATCAAGGCGGGCTGGTTCGCGCGGATACCGAACGGCAGAAGATAAAACGTCGTCGCTTTGCCGTCATCGGCCATGCCGACGGCCAAGCCCGTCCAAGGCGACGCCGACGGACCTCACCCTA
>CAYYII010000057.1:0-5202 GCA_964471445.1 uncultured Gammaproteobacteria bacterium | reverse complement strand
CTCGTCGCCGGACTGAACGGCTGATCGAAGATGAAATTGCCGAGCGAATAAAAAATCGCTTTTCCATTGTACACCTCGATCGGCTGAATGACATGCGGATGCGCGCCGATCACGACGTCCGCGCCCGCGTCGATGAACGCATGCGCTAACGCTTTTTGTGCTTGGATCGGGAGCCGCTCATATTCAACACCCCAGTGCGGATAGACTACGGTAAACGCATCTTGTTTTTTTGCTTCCGCGATGGCGTTCAAGACTTCTTGCGTTCCGTGCCCGCTGAATTGATGATAACCGATTTGCGCGACCTTGCGGTCGCCGATCGTTGAAAGACTCATCACTTCTCCCTGGTTTGACGGGTCGCCAAATGTTTCAAGCCCGGCCTCGCGGATCAGGCCGCGGGAGGCATGCAGCGCTTCGTTTCCGAAATTCACGGCGTGGTTATTCGCCTCGCCGAGATGCGTGAAGCCCGCGCGCTTCAAGATCGGAAGCAGCCGCGGCGCGAACGGAAAGCGCAGATCATCCGGCGCGTTCGGCTTTTCGGCGGCCGGCACGTCCGAGAAGACCCCCTCGGCATTGGCTGTGACGAGATCACTGCCTTTGAACAGCCTCGGCATGCCGGCAAACAGAAATGCCGCTCCCCTACTCACGATCGTCGCTTCGACGCCCCGCGCCAGCATCATGTCGCCGAAGGCCAGGAGCGTGACGTCAGGGTTGGCGGTTTTTTTACCCGAGGCGAACGTTCCGACGATGTAGCTCGTGACATCCGGCTGCTCCGGACGCTTCATCAACCGGGATGAGTTCGAGCCGGCGAGCAAGGAGAATTTTCCGGCGCCGACGCTGTCCAAGAGGCGCATCGCGAGGCGCAGCCCGGGAATCGAGTCGATGTCGAGTGCTCGCGCCCGCTCGTCGTCGAGGCGTTCGACAACCGCCAAGCTCTTGCGATCATGGAATTCCGCGGCCGTGTCCGTCATGTCATGCGAAAAATCGAACGAGGCGACAACGAGCATGCGCGAGCCGAGCACGTCGCGCAGTGCCGAGAGCGCGCGTTCGAGATCCTGATCCGTCGCTGCGTCCTTGACGATGATCGGCACGATTCGCGCGTTCGGCAGCGACTTTTTGATGAATGGCACGATGCCGGAGATGCCGAACCTGTTCGTCTCGGGCCAGGGCGCCGTTCCGCGCAAGGCGCTCAACCGCGTCGCAGTCGCTCGCAAGCTGCCCGTACGGCGTGCGCCAGGCGGCGGCCGTCGTCAGGAGTGGCGCCGTTCCGGCGGAAAAATGATTGGGACTGAGCAGTACGACGGTCACGGCGCGCTGCGTCGCGACCGTTTCGAACGCTTCGGCAATGAGCGGCGCAGCCAAGAGATGGTGCGGCACGAGCAAACCCTTGATCCTGGCATTCGCCTTTTGCGGCTTCGCCCGCGCGTACCCGTCATCGAACACGCCCGGCGTGCTGAAGTAGGAATAATGCAGAACATCGGGGCAGGCGGCCTCGACCCGGCGCTCTTCGATGGTGCGCGTCCAAACGAAAAGCGCGCCGATCAGCGCGCCGGCGGCCAGCAGCAGGATCGCGAGCTTATGGACGATCCTTGGCATGCCCGTCCTTGGTGTAGCCGAAGGTATACTCGAACCGGTCGTTGCGGATCTGGCCGCGCGTCCAGAGATGCAATTCGGCCAGCAGGTATTTTCCAAAAATGGAGAAGCGTCCGTCACGCTCGAACCGTCGAACCGAGACGCGAATGCGCGAGCCGTGGAGCACGCGGAAGGTGCCGACTTGGCGCGCGCGCTCGACGTAATCGTGATCTTCCCCGAGCTTGATCGATTCGTCGAAACCGCCGATCCGTTCATGCAAAGCCTTGAGGGCGAAGATACAGAAGCCCGGTGCATGCGCCCGCATGAATTGCGTCGCCATCATGTGGGCGTTGAAGACGTTGTGCGAGACGTGATCGATCAGCTTGCCGCTCATCGGCTTGACGAGGCAGGTCGCGGCGTCGAGCTCACGGCGAGAGAACTGCGCCATCTTGCGCCCGAGCCACTCCACGTTCGGCAGCACCACGTCGGCGTCGAGAAACAAAAACACGTCGCCTTTGGCCGCGGCCGCACCTCGATTGCGTCCCGGACCGGGCATGCCGCCCTTCACCACGCGGGCGCCAAATTTGGCCGCGATCTCGCGTGTGCGATCGGTCGAAGCGGCGTCTGCAACGACGATTTCGTACCCGTCAAATCGTTGGCTCCGAATGGAAGCCAAAAGACGCGGCAGATACTCTTCTTCGTTGTAGGTCGGGATGATGATGCTCAACATATGCGATTTTTCGGCTGATGAAAGCCGAAAAATCTATCAATACTGATGATAGCACGCTTGGGGCGTTAGCGGAAGAGGCGTGGGTTTACCCGGATGAGCCGGTCATCCCCTTCTTTCGGCACTCCTCCACCATCCCTGTTTGACGTCGTGAAATAGATCAGATGGTCCGGACCGACCGCGACGGCGCGGATGCGGCCATATTCGCTTTCAAAGTGAGCCTTGATGACGACCGGATCCGCATCGACGTTCACTTGATAGAGCGCTTCGCCGCGCAAGCCTCCGAAAAAAATCTTGCCGTCCAAATGCGCCGCGCCCGCCGGGTCCCAAGCCTCATGCGGGCCAGATTGGATGATGGGCGCCCTCATGCCGTCCGCGCGCTCGTTTCCTTGCACGATCGGCCAGCCGTAATTTTTGGACGGCTGGATCAGGTTCAATTCGTCGTAGCCGAAGGCCAGTCCGGAACGCCCATGCTCCGTGGCCCACAAGCGGCCTTCGCGATCCCAGGCAAGACCTTGGGGATTCCGGTGGCCGTACGACCAGACCGGCGTGCCGAAAGGATTGTCGGAAGGGATGGAACCGTCGTCATTCAATCGAAGGATCTTGCCGCCGAGCGAACGGAGATCCTGGGCCGTCGTCTCATCACCCGCATCTCCGGTCGTGACGTATAATTTCCGATCCGGCCCGAATGCGAGCGCACCGCCGTTCCGATGATCGGAGGCGGGAATGTTCTGGACGATGGTCGATCGATCAAAAAGCTCATCGCTTTCAAAACGATACCGGTCGACACGATTCTTCAAGGCGCCATCGGGATCGCGATACGAAACATAGAGGTAGATCCAGCCGTTGGCGACGAAATCGGGATGCACCGCCACGCCAGCGAGCCCGGCTTCCTCCTCTTTCGTCGCCCCTTCAACCGTGATCGACGTGAGCGCTCCGTCAGGGGCGATATGCCGCAGGCGTCCCGGACGCTCGGTCACGAGCAGGCCGCCATCGGGCAAGAAAGCGATCGCCCAAGGCGCCTCAAGCCCCGACGCCACAATCGAAACATCGCTCGCTTCAAGATCCTGCGCCAGCACGCCGCGCTGCACGAGGCTCTGCTGCGGCCAATGTAGGTACCCCAGCGCCCAGAGGATCACGTTGCGATAGGTGTACGCGCCGACCGCGAGCGCGAGCACGAAGAAGGCGGCCAAGAGATGACGCAGGAACGGCGAGATCTTCATGCGGAAAGTATATCATGCCGAAACGAAAAACCGCGCGGGAACGCTGGTGTCCGCGCGGCACATGCAGGCGTGTTACTTGTGATACGGAATATGCTCGCGCTCGAGATACGCCCGGATCGCATCGACGGGAATCGCCACCCGCACGAGTGCCTGGCGACCGTCGAGCACGGGCCTGTTGCCGTCCACCGCGGCCGTCATCTGATGCGTCAATCCGATCAGGCGACCGTTCCTGACGAGAAAGACGCCGGAACCGGAAATGCCGTTGCCGTCGCCCAACTCGACGCCGAGGGCGTTATCAAGACCGCGGCCCGCGTCGGTCCAACGCACGTTCTTGACGTGACCGTAGCCGGCCATCTCCCCGAGATCGTATGGAAAGCCAATCTCGTAGATTGCATCCAGCAGATGCACGTCCCGGATATTGCCGAGCTTCACGGTGTTCGGAAAACGGAAGGGCACTTTCAACACAGCGAGATCGAGTGATATGTCGTACGCGACGACTTTCGCCGGATACGCCGTGGCCGGCGCGCCGTCGACGGCGATATTCACAATGAGCACGCGCATCTCGCCCGTCGGCGCGAACGCGACGTGATGACAGGTCAGCAGATAGCCGCTCCCGTCCAAAACGACGGCAGTGCCATGCCCACCTCCCAGCACGTCAACGCGGAAAGTCGCCTCGACATTGCGATCCACTTCTGCCGTCTCCGGCGTCTGCCGAGCGGCGCAAGCCCCAAAGAACAGAACGATGCAGGTCCAGAGCCAAAGTGTCGTCCGCATCTCGTGCCTCCTCTGGAAAAACACGTAGCCAATCCAGCATAGCACGCCCCCTCTCCGCGCAATACCTTCAAATCTGCTACCATAGAAACGATATGCGACATGCCATCCTTACCACGTTTGTCATCCTTTCTCTCATTGCGGCCGCACCAGCCTACGCCAAAGTGCCGTCGCCGCCCTTGCCCGCGCGGATCGCGAGAGATTTCGTGACCGGCGCCCGCTTTTACGGCGATGCCGTCGCCGCTTGGATGGATGCGTTCTTGTCGCTCCTCGGATTACGGCAGCGGATTGTCGTGGAAGAAGGTGGGGCCTGTACGGAAACGACGCTTTGCGCCGATGGCACGAGCTGTCTGCGCGTCTGTCCGCTCGGCGCGCCCTGCAGCGCCACCTCTCGCTGCATCAAAACACGGGATGCGGGTGGAACGTGCACTGCAGATACGGAATGCAAGGCGGCGTGCGCGGCCCTGCCCTTCTCAGAAATCAACCCGTCGGCGTACGTGGCGCGCTGCATTTCCGGAAGCTGCACGTGCAAGCCGGTGGAGATTCTTCCGGATGCCCGCCGCGTCGGTTGTCCCACGAGCGGCCAGCCGGTTCTGAGCTGCCCGGAAGGCACGCAGCAGGGCTGCGCCACGAATGACGCGGGCGTCGCGTTCGACACGTGCCTGAAGGCCCCGGAATTCGGCGGCACGTGCTTCGAAGACATTGAGTGCGCCGCGGCCGGTTGTCCGGAAGGCGCAGCGCCATTCTGCGACGAAACGGGCGCGTGCAAGTGCCGCGCTTCGGAAATAAAAACAATCGCTTGCGCATCCGCTTCCGAGTGCGCCGCGGCCGGCTGCGGAGCCGGGGAAATCGCCGCATGCGTCTCCGGCGCCTGCGCCTGCGCTCAAGCAGGCCAGACCGCGTCATGTAAAA
>CAYYII010000056.1:0-5805 GCA_964471445.1 uncultured Gammaproteobacteria bacterium | reverse complement strand
AGTTCGAATGAAATCACCCTCATGAACCGCATTTTTGTTTTGGAAACGCTGAACCGGATCGGGGAAGAAGTCCTGCTGAAAGGCTGGGTCCACGTGCGCCGCAACATGGGCAAGATGATCTTCATCGAGCTGCGCGACCGCACAGGCATCATTCAAGTCGTCTTCCACCCGGGCAATCCCGAGGCGCTCGCGGCCGCGGGGGATTTGCGTTCGGAGTACGTCGTCGCCATCCGGGGCAAAGTGAACGCGCGGCCGGAGAAGCAGGTGCAAGCGAACCAGCCCCTCGGCGCGGTCGAATTCGAAGCGCTCGAGCTCACGGTGCTCAACGCCGCCAAGACGACGCCGTTCGAACTGAACGCCGATACGCGTTTGGTCGATGAAGAATTGCGCTTGAAATATCGCTATCTCGACCTGCGTTCCGAGCGCATGCGCAAGAACACCGAGCTGCGCTTCAAGATCACCAAGTTCTTCCGAGATTTCCTCGAACAGAAAGGGTTCTTCGAGATCGAAACGCCGATTCTCACGAAAGGCACGCCCGAAGGCTCGCGCGAATACCTTGTGCCGTCGCGCCTGCACGCCGGCAAGTTCTACGTCCTTCCGCAATCGCCCCAGCAGTTCAAGCAGCTACTCATGGTCGCCGGCATGGAACGCTATTTCCAAGTGGCCCGCTGCTTCCGAGACGAAGACCAGCGCGGCGACCGCCAGCCCGAGTTCACGCAGCTCGATATGGAGATGTCCTTCGTCGAGGAAGAGGATGTCATTTCGCTCGTCGAAGAAATGCTGATCAAGCTCGTTGAAACGGTTTCTCCGGAAAAGAAAATTTTGCAGAAGCCTTTCCCGCGCCTGTCTTACGCCGAAGCAATGGAGAAGTACGGCAACGACAAGCCGGACCTGCGCGTCAATAAGGAGGATCCGAACGAGCTCGCGTTCTGCTGGGTTGTCGATTTCCCGCTCTTCGAGAAATCCGAATCCGAAGGCCGTCTCGTCTCGGCGCATCATCCGTTCACCGCGCCGCGCGACGATCAGAAGGAAATGCTCGCTACCGCGCCGGAGAAGGTCATCGCCAAAGCCTACGACATCGTTTTGAACGGCTACGAGATCGGAGGCGGCTCGATCCGCATCCACGATCGCGAAACGCAGAACAAGATCTTCCAGATCCTCGGTTTGGCGGACGATGAAATCGTCGAGCGTTTCGGCCACATGCTCGAAGCCTTCGAATACGGCGCGCCTCCGCACGGCGGCATCGCGCCAGGCATCGACCGTATCGTTATGCTCCTGGCGGGGGAGCCGAACATCCGCGAAGTCATCACCTTCCCCAAGACCGGTGACGCCCGCGATCCGATGATGGGCGCGCCTTCGACGCTCCCCGAGCCGCAGCTGGCCGAAGCGCATATTCTGGCGATTGCCGAGAAAAAGAAGTAGACTACGGGTACTTTTGGCATTTAACTTCTCGTTTTCCTTATCCCTATGGCCGTCGCCAAGCCTCTTCTCAAGTATCTCGACAAGGCCGATATCAAATACGAGATCGTCCCGCATAAGAAGGTCTACACCGCGTACGACCTGGCCCAGACGCTCGGAGAGAAATTGGACGGCATCGCCAAGACCCTGCTCGTCAAGGTTGAGCTGCCGAAGGTCGATAAGAAAGGGAAACATTATATCCTGGTGATCCCGGCTTCGTATCGCGCCAATTTTCAGAAGATCAAGACGCATCTCAAGGCCAAGAAGGTCGAGATGGCCGTCGAGAAGACGCTGAAAAAAATGAAGCTCAATCCCGGCGCGATCACGCCTTTCGGCGGCTACCACAAGCTTGAAATCCTTCTCGACAAGTCGCTCTTGAAAATGCAGAAGACCTTGGTTTCCGCCGGCGCGCACACGGAAGCGCTGCGCGTGAAAGTGAAAGACCTGCACGCCAAAGAAGGTGCGACACTCGGCCAATTCAGCGACAAGGCCAAGATCAAGCTGCAGAAGGTCGTAAAGAAAGCGAAGACGCAGGCCACGCGCGCCGTCAAAGCGGCGAAAAAAGTTCTGAAGAAAAAGAAAGCGTAACTTTTTTTGTCATCCCGAGCGCTGTCGAGGGATCCATTTTCCGGAAAAAGATCTTTCGACTTCGCTGCGCTTCGCTCAAGACGACAAAAAATTGGACGAAATGACAAGACGCGGGCATGTACGATATCAAGATCGAGAAATTTGAAGGGCCGCTCGACCTCCTGCTCAAGCTGATCGAGCGGGAAGAGCTTGATATCACCGATGTTTCGCTCGCGAGAGTCGCCGACCAATACATCGAACAGCTCAGAAAACTGCCGGAAGTCTCCGCCGAGGAGCTCGCCGATTTCCTGGTCACGGCCGCCAAGCTCCTCTACATCAAATCGAAGATGCTCCTTCCCCTCCTGCATTGGGACGAGGACGAGGAGACGGGGGATCTGGAGCGCCGCCTTCGCATGTACAAGGAATACGTCGAAGCGGCCAAGAAGGTCCAAACGATGCTCTCCGCGAAGCGGCACACCTACGTCCGCGAAAAGCCGCCGGTGTCTGCGCTTGGATTCGCTCCACCCAAGGATTTCACGGGCGAAAAGATGGCCGAGCTCTTCCGAGACATCCTGCGCCGCCTCGTGCCGATCGTGAAGCCGCCCGAAGGTGTCATTGAAAAGACGGTTTCGATTCATGAGAAGATCCGCCACATTCAGGATCTGATCGCCAGGCACACCAGCGTCAGCTTCTCTCATCTTCTGAAGAACGCCGAGACGCGCGGCGAAATCATCGTCTCCTTCCTCGCGCTCCTCGAATTGGTCAAGCAGCGTCATGTCAACGTCACACAAGAACGTAGCTTCAGCGAGATCCATCTTGAAAAAACCGTATGAGTGCCGCATCAGAAATCGAAAGCTTGCTCTTCGTCTCCAGCCGACCACTCTCGGTCAAGCGATTGGCGGAGGCGACCGGCCGCGACAAAAAGGAAGTCCAGGAAGCGCTTGATGCGCTCTTGGCCGAATACGACGCGCGCGGCGAGTCGGGTTTCATCGTCCTCCGCAACGGCGACGAGGTACAGCTCGCCACTAGCCCGGATCACGCCGAGATGGTCAAGAATTTTTTGAAAGACGAAACCTTCGGCGAGCTCACGCGGCCGGCACTCGAAACGCTTACGATCGTCGGGTATCGCGGCCCGCTGACCAAGGCGGAGCTCGAGCAGATCCGCGGCGTGAACTGCAGTTTGATCCTCCGCAACCTGATGATTCGCGGCTTGGTCGAGACGGAAGGCGGTAAGACGGACGATCCGGCGGCGCCGGCCACCTATCGCGTGACCTTCGATTTCCTTCGCTATCTCGGCATCGCGAAGGCGAACGATTTGCCTGATTTCGAGACGCTCAGTTCGGATGAGAACCTGCGGAAGCTGCTCGAGGCCTCCGCCGCCGCGCCTCCGCCGCCCGTTGCCGAATAAGTATGGTCCAGTTCTTGCTCCATCTCTTGCTTAAGACGGTCTTCACCGGCGTGACGTCGCGGACGGATCTTCTGCGTCCTCCGGCGATTATTTTGCCCGCCGAAGCGGCGCCTGCACCCTGGGAGTTAGCAAAAAAGCCCGAGGCGCCTCGTAAAATCGACGAAGCCAGCCTCGGCGTGAAGCTGACTGCGCCGACCGCGGCGCTCATCGATACGAAAAGCGGCGAAGTGCTTTTTTCGCAGGGCGACGATCGCGTCGTCCCGATCGCTTCGATCACGAAGCTGATGTCGGCGATGGTCATTCTCGACCTCAAGCCGAAGTGGAACGCGCAGATCGTGATCGAACCCGGAGACAATGCGCTTGAAGGCATCCAGTATCTCAAGACCGGGGATCGTCTTTCGGCGCAGGACGTATTTCGCGTCATGCTGGTCGGTTCCGCGAACAATGCGGCGATGGCCCTCTCGCGCTCGTTGGGCGTGAGTCGAGAAACGTTCGTCGACAAGATGAATTCCAAGGCGCGCGAACTCAACCTTGTCCACACGACCTTCGTTGATCCGACCGGCTACAAGCCGGAAAACCGTTCCACAGCATTGGATGTCGCGCGCTTGGCCGCCGCCGCCTTCAATCATCCGGAAATCCGGGAAGCGCTGACGCGGACGGAACTTGTCGTCAAGACGTCCGCCGGGCAGGAACGCCGCGTGCCCGCGACGGATGAACTCCTGCAGAGCTTTTTGAATCAAGGAGACTATACGATTATCGGCGGCAAGACCGGCTATACCGAAGAAGCCGGATACACGCTCGTCCTGCGCGCCAAGAAAGGCGATGCGGACGTGATCGCCGTCATGCTCGGCAGCGCGAGTTCCGACGACCGCTTTCAAGACGGAAAATCCCTGCTTTTCTGGGGATTCAAAACATTTGAATGGTAGATATGCATCCCGGCGCAAGCCGGGATCTTAGATTCCGGCTTGCGCCGGGATGCGATGATCGGGCGCATGTTATACTACAAGCGTTATGCGCATCGCCATCGACTGTCGCCCCATCGTCAGTCCGGAAAAAGGAGAGATGACCGGTATCGGCCGGTATACGCACGCGCTCGTGCGCCATTTGTTGCGCCTGGACGAGGAGAACCGGTACGTCTTGTTTTTCGACGATCGCGCCACGAGAAGCACCGTGCTCGAGATCTTGGACGGTCATCGCAACGTCGAGGCGAAGATGCTGCCCCTTTCGCGTTTCAAGAGATTTTTTCCGTACGCGTATTCGCATCGTTTCGTCGCGTCCGCGATCGCGCGCTGCGGCGCCGATGTGTATCACGGCACGACCGGCAGCCTGCCGATGGGCTACCGAGGACGGAGCGTCATCACCATTCACGACCTCGCGATTTACGCGCATCCCGAGTGGTTCCCGGGCGGGCAGTTTTTTTCGAGGCGTTTCGTCGTCCCGGCCAGCGTCCGGCGCGCGGAAAAAATCATCGCCGTCTCGCAGGCCACGAAACGCGACGCCCAAGCTTTGTTCGCCGTTCCGTCGGAAAAAATCGCCGTCATCCACGAGGGCGTCGAACCGCCGCCGCCCGACGCCTGGGAACGGCTGCGCCTGGTGGAGAAGCCGTACGTGCTGTATCTCGGCACGGTCGAGCCTCGAAAAAACGTCGAAGGCTTGGTCCGCGCGTATGCTGCGCTCGCGACGCACATGCCGGACGTGGTCGGCGAGACGGAGCTCGTCATCGCTGGCGCGCGCGGCTGGAAATCGGACGGGGTCTTCGCAGAGATCGACAAGGCCAACCGCGCCTTCGGCAAGACGCGCATTCGCGTCCTGGGGTACGTTTCGGAGGCCGACAAGCCGGCGCTCATGGCGCAAGCTTCGATCTTCGTTTTTCCCAGCCGCTACGAAGGCTTCGGCCTGCCGGTCATTGAAGCCATGAATGTCGGCGTGCCCGTCATCACTTCGAACGTTTCGGCGCTGCCGGAAATCGCCGGACGCGGCGCGGCCTTGCTGGTCGATCCGAAGAGTCATGCGGAACTCGCGTTAGCCATGAAGCATCTTCTCGAGAGCGAGACGAAACGCGTCGAGCAGGGGCGGCGCGGCTTGGAGCGTTCGACGGAATTCAGGTGGGACAGGGCGGCAGGGGAGACACTTGAAGTCTACGAGGCTGCGGCCCGCGCGGCTTGACACTACGCTTGCGCTGGGATAGGGTACGCCTATCCCCGACGCGGGATAAAGCAGTTGGCAGCTCGGCGGGCTCATAACCCGTAGGTCTGAGGTTCGAGCCCTCCCTTCGCAACAAAAGGTTGATTGGAATAGCGTACTTTTAACTGTAGAAAGGGCAGTACGTGATCGGTTAGAAATGCCAATCGTAAAAGTAGATGTCCACGCAC
>CAYYII010000055.1:0-5872 GCA_964471445.1 uncultured Gammaproteobacteria bacterium | reverse complement strand
CGTGTCGATCCCGATAACGGTCCCGTCGGCACGCCCGTGACGCTCTATGGTGACGGCTTCGGCAATATTTCCGCCGCCGATCTTCCCGGCTTTGTCGCGCAGCATCCGGATGCCGTGCGTTTCAATGAAAATAAAAATGCCTCTTCGATCGGCCAGTGGCAAGCGAGTTCGATCGCCGCGTCCGTTCCCGCGGCGGCGACCACAGGTCCGGTGCGCGTCCGCACGTTCGCGGCCGCGGCTCCGTCCGTTTCGAACGGCGTGAATTTCCGCGTCAGCGACTGCCGCGAGAGCGGCGGTGCGGCGGCATGCGGCAACGGGCGTACCTGCTGCGATGACGGCGCCTGCCGCGTCTCTTGCGAGGCCTCGGCGGCGACCGGCGGTTTCGCCTGGCAGTTCTCGACCGGCCCGATCCCGATCTTCCCGATCGTGATGGAGAACGCGACCTGCCAAGTCTCCCCGCCATCGACCATGCCCAGCCCGAACCCGTTCAAGGGTATGACCGACGTGTGCACCGACATGGGCGCCATGACGGTGCGTTTCAGCTTGCCGATGGATCCGGCCACGATCAGCTCTTCGAATATTCTTTTTGAAGCCTGCGGCAAAGGCGCGGCCATCTCTTCGACCTGCGCGGCCGTGGCCGGCGCGGGCGTCCCCAGTATCATCGACTACGATCCCAAAGGCCTTTCGCAGCTCGTGTTGCCGGTCAACGGTTTACAGCCCGGCACATGGTATCGCCTGACGATTCGGGATCAGGTACGCAGCCTCGGCACGCCGGAGCGTTCCTCGCAATCGCTCGACGGCAACTTCGACGGCAAGGCAGGCGGAGCGTACGTCTCTTCCTTTAAAACAGGAAACGGACCCTGTGCCCTTTCGGGCGTCGACGTGCAGCCCACCGACGCACGCATCGAAGCCGCCGATGAAACCAAAAACTATCAAGCGTTCCCGCTTTCGAGCCGCTGCGTGATCTTGTCGTGCGCGGGACGCGCGGTCCGATGGCTCTCGACCGATCCGGCCAAGGCTACGGTCGCGCCGCTCGGCGGCATGCGCCAGTGCGAAGCCGTTGTCACGCCGGTGGCGGAAACCGAACCTGGTCCGGCTATTCAGATCCGTTCGACGATCGACGGCCTCAGCGACTCGGGCCGCTTGACGATCGATTACGCCAATCCGCGCGTCGTCGACTACGGTCCCCATGATTGCAATGAGGCGTGCGTGAACACCGTCGGCTTCGCGTATTTCAACACGCCGATGGCCGTGAACGGTCCAGGCAGCATCCTTTCGAATATCCGCTTGTACCGCTGCCGCAACGAATCCTGCCTGACCTTTGAAGGCGAAGTGGCCCTCGCGCCGCGCTATAACGCCGCCGCCAAACTGCTGACGTTCGGCAACCCCGCGTTGGCGGCCAACACCTGGTATCGCGCGGTTGTCATGGGGAGCGCCATGAGCACGAGTTCCGCCGCCTTGACCGGCTTGAACTACGAGGGCGACGCCTTCAGCTGGATTTTCCGCACGCGGCTCGGCAGCGATCCGTGCGGTCCGCAAAAAATCTTGATGGAGCCGCCGCAAACTACGTTGCGCTACATCGGCCAGGTTTCAGCTGTGACGGCGATGCCGCTTAGCTCTCCGGACACTTGCGCGGCCGACGGCCAACTCTTGAACGCCTCTTCCTATAACTGGGCCTGGAGCAAGGCGCAGAACCCCGCCGCGCCGACGGCGTTCCGCCTCTTGCCTGACGTGCCGCCCGGCGCGCTTCTCAATACCAATCCGATCCTGCCGGCCGGCTGCTCTTCGAGCTGTCTCATGACCGGCAGCCAGCCTGTGGGAACTCCGGCCTGTGGCAACGGCAGGGTGGAAAGAGGGGAATCTTGCGATACGCCCGGATTGAACGGTTGCAATGCCAATTGTTTGTCGACCGGCAATACGGTCGTGAACGGGTGCGGCGACGGTGACGTGCAAGCCGATCGCGGCGAAGAGTGCGACGGAGGCGCGCAGAACGGTACGGCGGCCGCGGGCTGCACGACGTCATGTTTGCTCGTCGGCTCGGCCCCCGGCATTTCGGCCTGCGGCAACGGTTCGGTCGGCGTCGGCGAAGCCTGCGATGACGGCAACACGCATGACGGCGACGGCTGCAGCTCGCATTGCTTGCGTGAAGGTTCACGTCAAAATGTTTACGTCTGCGGCAATGGCGCGCTTGAACCCGGAGAAGAGTGCGACTACGTGCTCGGCGCCGGCGGACTTGCAGCTCAGCTGCTCGTGGCTGGCCGCCCCCCGGCCCCGTTGGCTGTCACGGATGAGCGCAATCCGACGCGACCGAATTTCGCCTGCGGACAAAGCTGCTTACTGCGCGGAAATCTTGTTTCCTGCGCCGCCGGCTTGAATTGCTGCGGCAACGGCGTCATCGAACCTGCCAAGGGAGAAAATTGCGATGCAGGCGGCAAGAACGGTGCGCTCTCTTCCGGCTGTTCTTCCACGTGCACGAAAACCGGAGCGAATCCGGAGCTGCGTGCCTTCTGCGGCGATACGGTCGTGACGGTGCAATCCGCCGATCCGTTGAACGGTACGCAAAACGGCGGCGGTGAAGAATGCGAAGCTCCGGCTTTGGATGCCAACATCGATCCGACCCAGGTCGTCGAAGGGCGCAATCAATGCGACGCGAGAAATAACTGCAGCGCGTCCGTCAGCGCGGCGATCGGCGCCGTTGCCGGACAGGGGAGCGTGAGCGTCGAATGTTCTTGCCGTGCCGACAGCGACTGTGCGGCCTTCGGGGGAAATCTCTCATGCGGCGCCGGAGCTTGCTGCTATCAGCGTCCCGATCCGCCGGACATCACGCCGAAGGGCGGCAATGAATGCCGCAACGTCCAGATCAGCGTCCAATTCGGCGAAGAAATGAACGCTGGTTCCCTGCAAGGTGGCTTGGTCGTCGTTTCGTGCCCGAGCCATGCCTATAATGAAGACGGCAGCCCGCGCTCTTGGATCGCGCGCGCCGGTTCGGCTATCGCGCGTTTTGCGCGATCCCTGATCGGCCTCGAAGCCGAAGCTTCGCATATCTGCGCGCCGATCGAAGGCAGTTTCACGCAGGTCAACAAGACAGCGCCGGATGGAACGGTCCGCACCGTTTCCACTTTCGCACCGAAGCAGATGCTGAGCCCGAACCGCTTGTACCGCGTGACGGTCCGCGGAGGCGCGACGGGGGTGAAGACCGCGAAAGGTGTCGGGTATCCGGAAGGCGGGGACACCGTCCAGGATTTCACGACCGGTTCCGATGTCTGCCGTTTCGACGTGGTCCAGACGTCGCCCGCCACGGAACTCATCCAGGATTCCGCGATCCCCCTGACGATCACGGCGACGGCCATGACGGATCGCGCCGGGCATCTTGAAGCGATCTCCGCGATCCCCGGCGTCTATGATTGGACATGGAGCTGGACGAACATCCCCGAGAACGCCACGGTCGGTCCGATTCTCGAGATGACGACTGTCCCAGGCGCGTCCTCCGCCGTCGTCCAAGCCAAGAAAGGCCTGAACGGCCAAGAACAAGTCGCCGCCACCGCCAAGATCCTGACGGATACGGCCCTTACGCCCTCAACGGTCGGCAGCGAGAAAGTCGGAAAATCTTCGATCACGGTCATGCTTTGCCAGGTTCCGTGGCCGCGTCGCGACGTTGCGACCGGAGCCTGGGCGCCCTACGTCGACCCGGAAACGCATTTCGAATTCTCGTATTGCCGGGACAACGCCGGCGCCGTCTTGCCTGAACTGATGCCTGGCCCCGTGCAAGGACAGTCGGTCGGCGGCTCGGGTATGCTGCGTTTCTGCGCCGCGACGACGGATTTCTCGCAACCGCGCGCCTGCGTGACGAACGCGGACTGCAACGCCGGAGATACGTGCCGCTCGAAAGACCTTCTGTACCGTTTCCAGCCGGAATGGAAAGTGTCGGATGCGATCGGCATGCGCGTTTATGAAAACCCCGATCGCCTCACGCCCCAAGAGTGGTACGCGCTTCAGCAGTTCTCCGGCAAGACGCAAGTCGCTTCGGTCGACGGCTACCAGGCGGTCAAGGATGAGCGCACGGTCTACGTCGGCGCTGCCGACAAGTACGGCGATCCAGATCTTCGTTCTTACATTTACGTCTTCGCCTTCAACGACAAAGCCGATCCGCGCACCGGCGAGATTTTCAATCGCCTGGTGACCAACGTGCGTTTCAATACGAATCTGGTACCGTCCGCGCGCGTCACGAACGTCTGCAAAAACGCGGCGGGCGAATTGCTGCACCCGAGCGCCGAAAGCGCGGCTGTGGTCGCCTGTTCCAGCGATCTTGATTGCGATACCGCGCTGCCGAACGGCCCGGTCGGCATGCATTGCGACGCGGATAAAGACAAGATCCGCCGCGACATGCGCCGCTGGCAAGACATGCGCGGGATCGAACAGTCGCTTGAAGCGACGCGTTCTCAGACGGGCTTCTATCCCAAAGTCGAATCAGGCAGCTTCGTGCGCGGCTTCACGACCTCCAAGTGGCCTTCGTGGAGCCAGCAGCTGGGAAGCGCGGCTTTGGTCGATCCGATCAACGCCTTCAATCGCTGCGCGGTCTTCGGCTCGGAGTGCGCGATCAGCCGCGTCTCCTGTGCGACGAATGGCGACTGTGCAGGCGGAACCGGCGATGTCTGCCGCCCGATCTTCGAAGCGGAAACGTGCTATGCCGACAGGATCGGGGTCTTCGCCTGCCCCGCCGATTCGCATGTCTATCAGTATCGCTCGATCGGCGGGATCGATTACCGCATGTCCGTCGATTTCGAATACGTCAGTTATCAGTGGGTGGGATCGGCCTGCGCATCGAAGGCCAGCGCCGGTTCGTGCGACGCCGCGCTCGGCTGTTCATGGCTGCCGACAGGCCTTGGAACCGGGGTCTGCCAAACGCGCATCACGACGACGCCCGTCTGTGCCGGCACGCCTTCTTCCTCCATGCCGAAAAAATGCCTGGCGACCGGTGCCAGCTGTGCATCTTCCAGCCAGTGCGGCCCTCAAGACGTCTGCGTGCCAGTCGGTGTGCCGCTTGTCGGCCCGGCGGCCGGAGGAGCGTGCGGCAACGGTTTGCTTGAAGGCGCAGAAGAATGCGAAGTCGGTCAGACGCAACATGTCGCCTGCGTTTCGGGCGGTCAGGATTTGGAAACGTGCAACGCTTCCTGCCACTGGCAAGTCCTCACGGCGTGCCCCGGCGCGGCAGCCTGCGGCAACGGTTCGCTTGAAGCGTTCGCCGGAGAATCCTGCGATGATGGCGGGCAGAACGGCCAGTATGGACGCTGCCGCAGCGGCAGCTTGGGCTGCGCGAAACGCTGCGTGAACATCACGAAGCGTGCCGCCTTTGACGGCAATTGCGCCGACGGTAGCTGCGACCTCGGTCAAACCTGCGGCACGAACGCAGAGTGCGCCGGCTTGCCGTACTCGGCGGTCTGCACCGACCGCATGAACTTCTGCGGCGACGGCGTCAAAAATGGCAGCGAGGTGTGCGATGACGGGGCTAACAACGGCGAGTACGGATTCTGCTCGTGGGATTGCCGAGGCCCGGGTCCGCGCTGCGGCGACGGTACGACGAACGGCGCGGAAGAATGCGACGCGAATCAAACAGCGGCGGCGGGCGTGTGCATTCCTTCCGCCTCGACGCTGGCGGATGCATCCACGGCACCAAGCACGTTCGCGGCCTGCGCAAGAAATTCCGATTGCGCGTCCGGACAGACGTGCGCGCTTTGCGCCGCGACGCCCGGCGGTCTGCCGCAGACGCGCACCAAGGGCTGTTTCCCCGCGACGGCTCCCCAGCCTCAAGCCTGCACCTTCGACGCTTGGTCGGTTTGCAAGCCTTCTGGCGCGTGCGGCAACGGCGTGGTCG
>CAYYII010000054.1:0-5910 GCA_964471445.1 uncultured Gammaproteobacteria bacterium | reverse complement strand
GCCCGGAACCGGTGAAAGAAGATGCTTCTGCATCCTATTCATTCCCAAAAAAACTGGATCTCAACACGTTTGCGTTCTCCGGTGCATGGACCGTCGAAGCCGAGCGTGCAGTGCCGTCCAAAGGTGCGAAACTCGAATATCGTTACTCCTCTTCGAACGCCAATCTCGTACTCTCGAACCTGCATGACGACGGTCCTGCCTTGCGCATCGAAGTGACCCTCGATGGCAAGCCGGTGCCAGAGAATTCTCGAGGCGCGGACCTGAACGTCGATGAAGACGAAAAAACGTACCTCTTGGTGAAAGACCAGCGCCTCTACGAGATCACGAACACGGGAAACGTCTACGGCGAGCACTTTTTGGAACTCCGCTTCGATGAACCGGGCACGGCAGCGTATGCGTTCACATTCGGCTGATTTTCTTGACTTTTAGCCGAAAAAATGCTATTCTGAGGGTACTATGAGCTTCTTTGATAGGTGGTTTAAAAAGGAACAAGCGCAGAGGCCGCCGAATGAAGGGAAGGAAAAACCGCCTGCCGACGCAGGCGTGTTAGCTGATGGCAAAAGAGTCGCCTTTACTCAAGCTGAAAGAGCAGCAGATTCGGGCAGCAAACGCTTGCCTTTGCGTGCTCCAGGCGAAAAAACACCTCTAACAGAAGAAGTGCTGGAGCGAGCACTTCGACAGTTAAAGGGTGTATTGAGTGAGGCATCGAACAAACTCGCCTCAAACATCGAAACGGCGCAACAAGATGCGATCCGTTTGGCCTTAGTGTCCGATGCGGAGCTCCATTCAAAAATCATGAATTTTGCGCAAGGAGGAGCAAACAAGCGTCAGCCGTCCGTTGACGAGCTTCGCGCTAAGTCCGTCCGTGACGCTCAAGAAGGGATTACTCGAATGGAGCAGAGGCGACTTGCGCTCATGGAAGCCTTGGAGATCCTCGATCAAGAAAACAGTCCTGCCGGCGCCGCCGCCGTCCTCGACGAACGCATTCGAAACCTGCAGGAAGAAATACCGGAATCGGCGTCCAAGGCGGATCTGGAAAAAAGGCTGGCGCGCCTGAAGATCGTCAGGAACGAGATCGAGGATCGTATGCGCTACATTCTTCCTGAAATCTGGAATAAGCCGACACCTGATCCCAAATCACATTCTTAAGAGTGGAGGGATCCTAAAGATAGGGCCGGGAGTCGCTGATATTTTACTCGCATGAAACGCCTGCGTTTCGACATTCTCACGATTTTTCCCGGCATGTTTTCGTCGTACCTGGACGAGAGCATGATCAAGCGCGCCCAGGCGCGGAAGCTTTTGGATATCCGCGTCCATGATCTTCGGGTGTGGGCGACGGACAAGCATCAAAAAGTGGACGATCGGCCCTTCGGCGGCGGCGCGGGAATGCTTTTGAAAGTCGAACCGATTTATAAGGCCCTCAAAGCCTTAAAAGCTTTAAAAACAAGCAAAAAAGAGCGGCCGTACGTCGTCCTGCTCTCCCCTCGCGGGACGCGGTTCACCCAGCGTGTTGCCGAGCGGCTTGTTCATCACAAGCCGATCATCTTCATTTGCGGCCGCTACGAGGGCGTCGATCAGCGCGTGACCGATCACCTCATCGACGAAGAGATTTCTGTCGGCGACTATGTCCTGACCGGCGGCGAATTACCGGCGATGACGATCCTCGACGCCGTATCGCGCCTCGTGCCGGGAGTTGTCGGCAAGGAGGCTTCTATTGTCGAAGAGTCGCATTCGGCCGACGGCTTCATCGAGCACCCGCACTACACGCGCCCCGAAGCGTTCTCGCCGAAGAGAGGCGAAACCTGGAGCGTACCGCCCGTGCTGCTCTCCGGCGATCATAAGAAGGTCGCTGAATGGCGGATGAAGCATGCGAAACGCGCCAAGAAATGAAAATCCTCCCGAGCGCGGGAGGATTTTCTTGATGTGGGACTTGTTTACGCTTTGCACGCTTTCGCGGCGTTCTCGCGTGTCACTTTTGCCGCCTTGGCTTCCTCATGATTGCTGGCATTGGCCTTTTTCTTCGCCTCGTTGAATATCTGCGAAGCGGCTTTCACGGACTGCTGATAGGCTTCGCGTGCGGCTTTCAATTCGGCGTTGGCCGTGGCGGAAAGCGTCAGCTGGCCGAGGCCGAGCGAGATGCCGGCGTTCGCGATTCGCACGTGGAAGGCATCGCGAGCCGTTTTCAGGCCATTTAAATACGTTTGCTGCGCCGTCTTGACCGCGCCATCTCGCTCATCACGCGCCTTCTCAAGTGCCGTGCGATATTGGGTTTCAGCGTCTTTCTTGCAGCGCTTGCGTTCTGTCACCTCGGCCGACATGTTCGTCGTATTCGCCTTTTGCGCTTTTGCCGACGCGTTGAGTTCTTTACGGACGTCTTTCAACTCATCGCGGATCTCTCCCTGAAGCGCTTGCGCGTCGGAGGAGAGGCCGATCTTGGCCCCGAGGCCAAAGTGCAGCCCCGGATTGCCGCGCGATTCGAGGCCGTTGTCCGAAGCGAACGCCGGAAACGCGCTGACAAGCATGACGGCCGTGACCGCGCCGGCGGCCAGCTGCTTCTTGATCGTAAACTTTTTCTTCAGTTGCATATCCTCCACCGGCCGAGCATGGGCGGCCGAACCCGTTATGTATGAAGCTGGGCATGCATGAAGACGAGGATCGGTCTCATTTCTTACAGCTGGCTTGCCCTGGGGGTCATTTTAGGCTACGGTCGCGTTCGGAGGAACCATGTATCTCAAGTCAGATCGCCTCATGAGCCGCCAGATCTTCCGTTTCCGGGAATATACCCGCGGGAAGCCCTGGCGTTCGCCGTCGACCGGCCGAGAGCTGACCATCGTCGAATGCCGGTTCAGCACAGATGAGCCCGTGGCGTACGAAGGCGTACTCTTCGCCCACGAGTACTTCGAGTATTGTCCCCCATTTCTGTTGTATCCCGAACTGGCTGCGCAGTTCGAAGGACGAAAGTTCAAGTTCGCACGGCGCATGAGCGAAGACATGTGGTGCCGACCAGAGAACGAAGTCGTCGGTTTCGCGATCGAGGGCGTCCACGGCGTCTTCCATATCGACTTGATCGGCTATGGACCAACCCTCTGGCATCCCGAAGGCACTGACCAGGACTATCTCAAGGCGCCGATCCTGCCCTGGCAAGCGCTCGCCATTTGGCAGAACCCCGGCCGCATGGTTTCGGTCGCGTCGCTCCAGTACGGCTGGGTGATCCGTTCCGAGCAATTCGCCCGGGCGACCCCGAACAACAAGGTCAAACCGAACGGCGCATTCACGCTCTATGAAGATCGCGGCGGAGAAGCGTTGGAGCTGCAACGGGGAAAAGCCCTGTATGTCGTCGAGAGGATACTACCCATCCCGGACGAGGATTGGGACATGGGTTTGCAGGAGTATTCCTATCTCGATATCCGCGTTCGCCGTCTCACGGATCAAGGGCGGTTTGATCCGAAGGGCGAGACAATCGATCTCAGGCAATCGCAGCAACCGCGCCCTGCGATGTGGAACAGCCCGTTCCAGCCGGTCGAGCTCATGGGACAGATGGCCTTCGACGGTTCCGGCCTCAGCGAGGTCCGGCCGCAACCGCTCATCTTCTAACGATCCAACCCGGATCGTTTTTTCATAGAAAAAGACCGCTCGGATGAAGAGCGGTCAGGGGGTGGTGCGGCCTTCGCGGATCTGGCTCGAGCTGACGTTCCAGCGGCCTTCACACCGCCGACAGCGATCACGGAAGGCTGCCGGCATCTCAACGCTGTCGAGCATGTAGGTGGTTGATCCGTCGTCTGCCTGGCGGTCGAAGACGAGAAAGGAGGTGCCGAGCGCGATGAATTCTTCGAACACCGCCGCCAAGGCTTCGGTTGAACCGTAGTAGCTCGCATCGCAGATTCTGCGCATCGTATCGGCGCCGACGATGAAGGCGAATCCAGGAAAACGGCGAGCTTTCTCGATATAGTATCCGACGCCGTCGGTCACCATGACCGATCCTCTCCAAGCGAACTGACCAACGCGGCGGGCGATCTCGGCATCAGGCAGGGGTCCCTTGTCCGGATGGCCACGTTCGATCAGGCAGATGACGTCCATGCAGAGCTGGCTACGCACCGTATTCATGATGGCGTCGTGGCCGTGGTGTCGGGGGTTGAACGAGCCAGGATAGAGCACATGGGTCGTCGGGCTGATGGCAGAAACCGGAAGCTCGTTTCCATCGGACTGGATGACGGTCCAGGGCTCCAGATACGAAATGACGCTGGTTCCCGACTTCGCGAAACTGATGCGCAACGGCCTGAGGCCGAGCGCCTCGAGCAGGCAATTGAGGACCAGGAAGTCGCTCAGCTTACCCTGAACCTTGCGAGTCCAGCTCTTGGACTGGTCCGGCGTGAGCTCCATCGAAGTTTGCTTGCGCACGCCGTCACCGCCGACTACGGCGATGAAGATGCGGCACGGACCTTTCTTCTCCCGATCCGTGACGAGCGCCATGGTCGCGCCAACGCCGAGCACGGGCGTGCTCGTAAGAGCCATCTCCCGCGCCCGCGCCCAAGCCTTGTGGGCGAGCAGCAGCGCAGCATCTGCGTTGCAGTACCTCCTATCGGGCGCAGAGTGCCCGACAAAGCGGTCGAACGCGGCCGTGCCGTACGGCATCTGGGCATCGAGCAGCGTGCGTGAGGCCCCGGGCGTGTCCCAGAGCATCTGCTGTACCCCCGTCGCGCCGCCGGTCACGACGAGCACGATCTGCTCCGGACGATCATGAATGGCTTGCACGGCGCGCACAACGTCGGAGTCTGACGGAAACACTGGGTCGGGAATCGTGGTCATCGTCTCTCCCTAAAGGTGCGTCGTCCGCGGATGCGGACGAACGTCACAATATGGCTCAATAAACCCTTTTTGTCAACCCTTCTTCAAGGGCACGGAGAGACTCCAAAGAAAGCGAAACAGTGACGCGAGGCTCTCCGCCATGTGGCGATGCGTGATGCGTACAGCGAACAAATGCGTACCGGAAAACAGCACGACCGACTTCCCGACAACCCAAAGCGAGACTTCGAATTGCAGGCCGGGCGGCAAAACGCGGACATGGACGTTGTGTTTCAAGGCTTCGGGACGGATTTCTCCTTGCTGACCATGCGGAATCAGCGTCATCGTCCGAATGCCTTTCCGTACCTTTTGACGCGAATGGGCATGAAAAAGCTCGTCAGACAGCACGGCTTGATAATGGCGCGCGCCCGGCACGTCGAATGTCAGGATGTCCCCGCCCTTGGGCGTTTCCTCGATCGTTTTGAGCATCAAGTTCACGATCGCTTCTTTCGTTTCAAACACTTCGGCCGACGGGCGCTTGTCGGCGGAGTGATATTCCGTGTGCAGCTGCCCGGAGAGCGCTTCGGCGATTTCCAAACGCGCCCGCTGCTTTTCGACCAGGATGTGCGGGTCCTCAATCCAATACGCGCGCTTGCGGCCGCGGCGCTGGACGGAAATAAAACCGTCCTGCGCCAGGCGTTCAAGAATGCTGGCCGTCGTCGTGCGTTCGATCCGCGCGGCATGGGCGATATCTTGCACGGAGGCTTCGCCTAAACGAAGCGACGCGAGATAAATATCGGCTTCCTTGGCGGAGAGGCCGAGTTGAAGCAAAAGGGGTTTGAGCGTGGCGGACATGGGTTTGCCGACGAAATTTTTCGTCAAAAATACGTCAATGTTTTAAAGGGGGAAATGCGCTTTCAGTCTGGCATTTTTTTCTTCGTCTGACAAGCCGCGGAGAAAGGCTACGCTGGACCTATCGTTCTTTCCAATACAGGAGAAACCCATGCCACACTCGATCATCCGTCGCGCTCTGTTCCCGTTGTCGGCCGATCCGATCACCTTCGGACATCTCGACCTGATCGAGCGGAGCGCCGCGACGTGCGGCGAACTCCTGATCGCGGTCATGGA
>CAYYII010000053.1:924-6164 GCA_964471445.1 uncultured Gammaproteobacteria bacterium | reverse complement strand
CATAAAATTCCTGCCGGGCTTTCTTCATGCGTCCCGACGGCTATTCCGGAGAATTACCTATCGGGATGACTTATCCTCGTCGCCTACCCTCGCACCACTGGGCTTTTTCTTTTCGTAGAAAGGGGTAGGATGAAAAAACCTACTATCCCCCCCCCATGCCCAACCCCTTTGAAAACGCCATGACGCAGCTCGACAAGGCTGCGTCGCTCATGAAGCTCGATTCCACGTTGCTTGAGAAGTTGAAAGCGCCAGACCGCATGCTGCAGTTTGATCTCGAGATCGCTATGGACTCGGGGGAAAAGAAATCCTTTCCCGCCTATCGGGTGCAGTGGAACCGGGCCCGCGGCCCGTACAAGGGCGGCATCCGCTATGCGCCCGCCGTCGATCTCGACGAAGTCAAAGCGCTTTCTTTTTGGATGGCGATCAAGACGGCCGTGCTCGGCCTGCCGCTCGGCGGCGGCAAGGGCGGCATCATCGTCGATCCAAGAGCGCTCTCCATCGCAGAACTTGAACGCCTGACGCGCGCCTTTGCTCGCGCGCTCGCGCCGCATGTCGGACCCGATCTCGATATTCCGGCGCCCGACATGAATACTTCGGGCCGTGAGATGGCTTGGTTCCTCGACGAATATGAAAAAACAATCGGCCGTTCGGCGCCGGGCGTCGTGACCGGCAAGCCTCTTTCTCTTGGAGGCTCGTTGGGCCGCGACGCGGCGACCGGGCGCGGAGGCTTCTTTCTCCTTAATGCCGCCGCGTCGTTGGCAGGACTCGATCACGGCGGGTCGCGTCGCGTGGCCGTGCAAGGTTTCGGCAATGTTGGCTACTGGTTCGCCAAGCTGGCCGCGTCGCACGGCTGGAAAATCGTAGCCGTATCCGATTCCAAAGGCGGTGTGTACAACGGCAACGGCCTTGACATCGATCTCCTCTCCGGCGCGAAACATCAGAAAAAAAATCTTGCGGAAAGCGGACTAGGCCAAGCGATGACCCAAGAAGAGCTTCTGACCTGTGCCTGCGACATTCTCGTCCCCGCGGCGCTCGAAAACCAGATCACGGCTGCGGTCGCGGAACACATCCAAGCCAAGGTCGTGCTTGAACTCGCCAACGGACCGACGACGCCTGATGCTGATGAAGTTTTGGAAAAACGCGGAGTGATTGTCGTGCCGGATGTGTTGGCGAACGCGGGCGGCGTGACCGTTTCGTATTTCGAATGGGTTCAGAACTTGACGCGCGAGCAGTGGACCGAAGAAACCGTCAATGCGAAGCTCAATGAAAAAATGCTAGTGGCCTGGCAGGAAGTCCGCGATGCGCAAAAAACATTCGGCGGCTCGCTCCGGACCGCGGCCTTCGTCGGGGCGGTGGGCAAAATAACCGAAGCGATGCGCGCTCGCGGAAACGCATGAAACGCTTCCTCTTCTCCTTCGTCGCCTGCGCGCTTCTGGCCGGCGCCGGCTGCCTGATCTCCTCTGAGCCACAAGTGGTTGAAGACCCGACGCCCGGCGTGAACGAAGCGAACTGCATGAAATCCGGCGGCGTCGTGGATGGCAATGCCTGCGCCTGTCCCGAGGGCTTTTTTGAAGACCCTGCCGGCTTCTGCCTCGATGCGCAGGGACACCTTGGCAACACCACTCCTTCCACATAAACAAAAAACCGGCCGTCGGGGAGGACGGTCGGAATTGATCAGAACGGCAGGCCGCCGAGCGGGATCGTGGCTCGGCCGAGATCCCTGAGTTTCGGCGTCCTGAACCGCACGGTCATCGTCAGCATTCCGACGTAGATCGTCGTGCTGGGGGTTTGCCCGTAGGCGAGCGAGGCTTCGAACGACAGGTGGTCGTTCACGTCGAACCTTGCGCCGCCGTTCGCGGACCATGAAGATTTCCTGACGCTCCGAGGCGTCGCGACGTCTGCCGCATCAATGCCGAGGGCATTGAGGAGCTCAGCAAAATCCGGATCGAAGCGCGCAATCACGTCTGCTGCCAGCTGCATGCGCCCGAAGGTAACGAACGGAGTCACGCGCAGCCGAGGCCTCGTGTTCGGCTTGAGCGGAACGCCGATCGTCAGGCCATAGGAACGCGTGGTGAATCGGTAAGCGACCGAGGCGAACGTTTCGACGAGCGACGTTACGTCGATGTCGGAGCCGTTCACGTAGGCGATCACCGTCTTTGTATCCGCGTCCTGCCAGCCGAAGGTGCCGGTTTGCTCGTAGTACGCCTCCACATGGAAGTGGGAAGCATCGATGAGCGACATCCTGGCTCCGAAGCCGTACGAAAGGGACCTGTCTCGCTCGATATCCGCCTGAGTGAGGGTGTCTCCGCTACTCGTTGCACGCGGAACGCCGGCCACGGGGTTGCGCAGGCTAAGCTGCACGCGTTCCGACACGAGGGCGCCGAAGATGTTGAGGCGACCCAGCCACCAGCGCGTCACTCGCGGGCGATGATCATCGTTGCGCCCGCAATTTTCGAAGAGCGTCAGTTCGAGGCGGGGAGCGCCCAGAATGATTCGCTCGAAGCTGACGTTGCCGATACCGGTCGTGCGCGTATGACCCTTGAACACCCCGCCGCCGAATGAGAATCCGGCATCGGGATCGCAAGGCAAATGGAAGAAGCTGTCGGCCTGGGCTTCCCCGGACGCGAACAAAAAGCGAAGCGCAACCAGAATGGCGAAGAGCGGCGTGCGCATGGGCTTTCTTCCCCCTGTTGAAAGGTTGGTTGGAAGAGGACTCCTTTCACCATCCCATGAAGCCTCGAGCGGGGTCAAACGGAACGTCAAGCCGTGGTATACTGAACCCATATGGTCTTGGTGCTCGACAAAAAATTCCTCGAAGGCGTCTGGTGGAAGTACGGCCTGGCGCTCGGTTTCGCCAAACTCGTGCTGTGGTTGACGTTGGCGTATCGTTGGCAGCCGGATCTCGATTGGGGATTATTGCTTCGCCAGGCCACCCTCGTGTATACCTGCTTTTTCGCCGCCGCCTTCCTGCCCTTCGCGGCCGGCCGCCTGCAGCTTCGCCGCGTGTTCTGGTTCGCGCTGACCGGATTTTTCCTGGCTGAAGCCGCCTATCTGTTCCTCGTGCTCGCGAAGTTCGGCCGCGTCATGAACCTCCTGCCGTTCATCGCGTTCATGCAGCTGTACGTCACCTGCCTCGGCCTCGGTGTCATCGTCGAGCTTGGGCGGTACGCGTATCTGAAATTGATGGAATAATCGACGTTGCCGGACGTTGGCGTCCGTGCTAACGTCGTTTTGCTATGCGGAAATACGAACCCCGGGAACTCGAAAAGAAATGGCAGGCGCGCTGGGATGCCGAACGCGTTTTTTCGGCGAGAGAGGACGCTTCGAAGGAGAAGTGCTACATCCTCGACATGTTCCCGTATCCGTCGTCGAACGGCCTCCACGTCGGCCATCCGATCGGCTACATCGCGACCGACATCCTCTCGCGCAAGCGCCGGATGGACGGCAAGAACGTCCTGCATCCGATGGGCTGGGACGCCTTCGGTCTGCCGGCCGAAAACTACGCGATCAAGATCGGCGGACATCCGCATGACATCACGCAGCAGAGCGTCGCGAACTACATCCGCCAGCTCAAACTGATCGGCTTTTCCTACGATTGGGACCGCGAGATCAACACGAGCCTCCCTTCCTATTACAAATGGACGCAGTGGATGTTCCTGCTCCTCTATAAGAACGGCCTGGCGTACAAGAAGCAGGCGCCGGTCAATTGGTGCGAATTCGATCACACCGTCTTGGCCAACGAGCAGGTGGTCGATGGAAAATGCGAACGCTGCAAGAACCCGGTCATCCAGAAGGAATTGTCGCAGTGGTTTTTTAAGATCACGGATTTCGCCGACCGCCTACTTGAAGATCTTGACCGTCTCGACTGGCCGGAAAAGATCAAGGCGATGCAGCGCAACTGGATCGGCAGAAGCGAAGGCGCCGAGATCGATTTTCGCGGCCGTTTACAAGACGGCGGCGAGTTTGACCTGACCGTTTTTACGACGCGTCCCGACACGCTCTTCGGCGTGTCGGCGGTTGTGGTTGCTCCCGAGCATCCGATCCTCGATCGCATCACCGTGGAAGCAGAACGCGGCGCGGTCGCGGCCTACATCGAAGCGACCAAGCGCAAATCGGAAATCGAGCGCACCGGTACCGATCAGGCCAAGACGGGCGTTTTCACCGGGGCCTATACGAAGCATCCGTTCACGGGCGAAGACGTCCCGGTCTACGTCGCCGATTACGTCCTGCCGCAGTACGGCACAGGCGCGGTCATGGTCGTGCCAGCGCATGACGAGCGTGATTTCGCGTTCGCCAAGACGTACAGCTTGCGGAACACGACCGTCATTGAGCCGCTGACGGGCACGCCTCAAGAGAACCCGGAATACCGGCGCAGCATCGTGGCACTCGTCGAAGATCCGGCAGCCGGAAAGATCCTCTCCATCAATTGGGGCGCATCGTTGGGCGGGCACCTCCTTGTCGGCGGCGGCCGCGACGAGAACGAAGATCCGGAAGCTTGCGCGCGCCGCGAAATCCTCGAGGAAACCGGTTACGCCGATCTCGAGCTTGCCGGCATTTCCGAAACGATCCATCACCGCTACTACGCGCATTCCAAAAACGTCGGCCGGGCCATCGACGCGATCGGACTGCATTTCCGGTTGAAGAGCGATCGCCGCGAAACAACCGCGCTGGAAGCCGACGAGCGAGGGAAGTTCACGGTCGAGTGGCTTTCGCGCGAAGAAGCCACGACAAAGATTTCCGATCCGCTCCACGCCTATGTGCTTCAGAAGTTCGCTTTCGGCCACCCTTACACGGGTGACGGTGTCTTGACTGGTTCCGGCGCATTCGACGGATTGGCGTCGGAAGAGGCGCGGAAAAAAATCGTCGAAACGCTCGCCTCCGAAAAGAAGGGGCGTCGGCAGGTGAACTATCATCTCCGCGACTGGCTCGTGTCGCGCCAGCGCTATTGGGGCGCTCCGATCCCAATCATCTCTTGCGATGAGCATGGCGAACAGTCGGTGCCGGAGGCGCAGCTGCCGGTCACGCTGCCGGATGACGTCGATTTCCGTCCGACAGGGGAGTCGCCGCTGACGCGCTCCAAATCGTTTCATGCGGTGACGTGCCAGACATGCGGCAAACCCGCGCGCCGCGAATCCGACACGATGGACACCTTCGTGGACTCTTCCTGGTATTTCCTTCGCTATTGCGATCCGAAAAACGAAAATGCATTCGCAGCCAAAGAAAAAATCGACGCCTGGTGC
>CAYYII010000053.1:0-914 GCA_964471445.1 uncultured Gammaproteobacteria bacterium | reverse complement strand
GCTGCCCGAAGACTGCGTGCCCGACGGTTCGGGCAATCCGCTGGCGAAGCGCGCTGATTTCGTCGATTGCACCTGCCCCAGATGCGGCAAGCCCGCCAAGCGCGAAACCGACACCATGGACACCTTCGTGGATTCTTCGTGGTACTTCCTGCGTTACTGCGATCCGAAAAACGAAAGCGCGTTCGCGGCTAAAGAGAAGATCGATTCCTGGTGCCCGGTCGACATGTATGTCGGCGGTGCCGAGCACGCGGTCATGCATCTTCTCTATGCTCGCTTTTTCACCAAAGTATTATTCGACGCGGGCTACGTGAAATTTGACGAGCCGTTCACGAAACTCAAGAATCAAGGCTTGGTCCTCGGGGAAGACGGCGAAAAAATGTCGAAGTCGCGCGGCAACGTCGTGAATCCGGACGACGTCATCGCCGAGCATGGTGCGGACGCCTTCCGCCTCTATGAGATGTTCATGGGCGACTTCGAGCACGTGAAGCCTTGGAGCACGACCGGCATTATCGGCCAGCGCCGATTTTTGGAGCGCGTGTGGAAGCTGCAGCGCGGTGACGCGGACACCGAACCGAAGCTTCGCGCGCTTCTGCACAAGACGATCAAGAAAGTCACGGAAGACATCGAGAACTTCAAGTTCAACACCGCCATCAGCGCGATGATGATTTTCGTGAACGAAGCCGAAGGCGCGGCGTTTTCGCACATCGATCACGAAGCGTTCCTGAAACTCCTCGCGCCGTTCGCGCCGCACATGACGGAGGAGCTATGGGAAGAAACCGGGCATCAGGGCTTCATCGCGCTTGCGGCATGGCCTGCATATGATCCCGCGCTCACGGTCGACAGTGAAATTGAGATTGCACTTCAAGTCAGCGGCAAGGTGAAGGATCGCCTCACCGTCCCGGCTGATGCGGATG
>CAYYII010000052.1:3529-6303 GCA_964471445.1 uncultured Gammaproteobacteria bacterium | reverse complement strand
TCCTTCCGAACTCGGCCGATTGGGACGCGATCGTCGCTGCATGGCTGCCGGGCAGCGAAGGGCGCGGCGTCTCCGACGTGCTCTTCGGCGATGCTCCGTTCACGGGGACGTTGCCGGTGTCATGGGGCTTGTAATTGACATGCCTGTGGCGAAAGGCGCATGAGAGCGCTCCCCAACTCTGGCTGCCGCGGCGAAAGCTGGCGAAACTCCCCGAAAGGGGAGTTTTCGTTTACACTCGAGATATATGAAAGCCAAAAAAGAGACCGCCAGCGGTCCGGTCCACGCTGTGCCGGCCGACCTGCGCAAGATGCTCTCGTCCGCTCCGGCGGCGAAAGCCGTCTGGGAGGACATCACCCCGCTCGCGCGCAACGAATGGATCTGCTGGGTTACCTCCGGCGCTTTGCCGGAAACGAGGAAGATCCGGCTCGAGAAAGCGCGCTCGAAGCTCTCCGGCGGCATGCGCCGGCCTTGCTGCTGGGCCGGCTGCCCGCATCGTTGAACCGCTTGCCCCGTCTTCGCGAATCACTCCCGCCATTCTTAGATACCCATCATGGAAAAACACCGGATATATACGATGAGTTTCGCGCGCGTCTATCCTTTGTATGTACAGAAAGCCAAGAAAAAAGGGCGCACGAAGGCCGAAGTGGATGACGTCATTCGCTGGCTGACGGGGTATACCCAGAAAAAGTTGGAGGGACACCTGGAAAAAAAGACCGACTTCGAAACCTTTTTTGCAAAAGCGCCTCGGCTCAATCCCGCGCGGTCTTTGATCCGTGGCGTCGTTTGCGGCATACGGGTGGAAGACATCAAAGAACCGACAATGCAGGCGATCCGGTATCTGGATAAGCTGGTCGACGAGCTGGCGAAGGGAAAAGCCATGGAGAAGATTTTGCGAAAATAACACGTTCACCTATGAAAGCTACGTACGCCACCATTGCCGCGTACCATCGCGGCCAGAGCAAAAGCGACAAAGCGATCTGCGACTTGCTGAAACGTGAGATCGAGAAGGCCTTGCCGAAAGCGGAGAGTAAGATCTGGCATGGAACCCCCGTCTGGTTTTTGGACGGCAATCCGATCGTCGGCTACCACAAGCAGAAAGACGGCGTCCGCCTTCTCTTCTGGAGCGGACAATCGTTCGACGAGGAAGGGTTGGAGCCAGAAGGTACGTTCAAAGCGGCGGAAGCGCGCTTTGTCGACGCAAAAGAGATCAAGCTCGCCGTACTGCGCCGCTGGCTCGCGAAGTCGAAGAAGATCCAGTGGGATTACAAGAACATCATCAAACGAAAAGGAAAACTGATTAAGCTGTAATACAGAGAGTATGCGCAAGATCATCACGACAACCTTCGTGACATTAGACGGCGTCATGCAGGCGCCCGGTGGGCCAGCGGAAGACACGGAGAATGGTTTCAAATACGGCGGCTGGCAGTACGGCATGATGGACGAGGTCGGCGGCAAACTGGTCGACGGCTACATGAAGCTGCCCTTCGAGATGCTCCTCGGTCGGGTGACCTATGACATCTTCGCGGGATACTGGCCGACGGCGCAGACGGACAACGAGGTGGCGGTCCCGTTCAACGCCAACAAAAAATACGTCGTCTCGCACAAGGGCTTTGCACCGGAATGGAACAACACAGAATGTATCAGCGGCGACGTGGTGGCGGAGATGAAAAAACTGAAGGCGATGGACGCGCCGGATTTGTGGGTATGGGGGAGCGGAAATCTCATCCAGACGCTGCTCAAGAATGAACTCGTGGACCGGATGCATATTTGGACGCATCCAGTGACCATCGGGCAAGGCAAGCGCCTCTTTGCCGAGGGGGCTCTTCCGCGTGCATGGAAGATGACCGATTCGAAAGTGACCCCCAAAGGCGTCATCATCGCAACGTACGAACCGGCAGGGGAGTTGAAGACCGGAACGATTGGAGAATGACATGAAGGCCAAGCAGAAAACCTGCTCGCGCGGTCATGTCTACGCCGGTCCCGGCCCATGTCCGGTGTGCTGGCCTGGCGGAAGAAAGAAAGCGAAGCAGAAATGAAAAAGCGCCTCCTCTTCAGCGAGCGTGTGCTCGAGCTCGTCCTGTCGATCCCGAAAGGCCGCGTCACGACCTACGGCCGCATCGCCGTCAAAGCCGGCGGGGGTGCCATGGCCGCCCAGAGCATCACCAACATCCTCTGGAAAGCCGAACAGCGCGGGGTGAAAAATATTCCGTACCACCGCATCGTGTATGCGGATGGGAGGATTTGGATCGATCCCAAGCGGAGGGAGGAGAGATTGATGCTCTATAAAAAAGAGGGGATGAAGATTGATGAGAAAGATAGGGTAGTAGATTTTAAGAAGAAGATGATGGTATGAAGCGGCTCTATGTCATCCCGGCGAAAGCCGGGATCCAGAACCTCTTGCATGAACAGAGAGTCTTTTGCTAGGACTCGCGGCAGGTGGGGGGGGTTATGGTACTAAGCGAGCGTTGATAACTTGCCTTGCGGGTTCGACCCCCGTCCTCTCCACCACCGGGATTGACAAACATGATCGATTCCGGTTACTGTCTGCCTATCAACGCTCGCATCTGGTACCTCGCCAGGGCAACCAAAAACTCTCCTTTCGGAGAGTTTTTGTGTACAGTGCGACCCTTGCAAAAATTGGGTTTACGTGTTCGCCTGAAAGCAAGTAATATCAGCCATTGATTAGGTCAAGAATTAATTTATGCGTAAGCTCTTCCTCGAACATCTTAATGAGTTTCTTGTAGCTTCTTCTGGGTGGGCTTGGCCGGTCGTTA
>CAYYII010000052.1:831-3519 GCA_964471445.1 uncultured Gammaproteobacteria bacterium | reverse complement strand
CACAGTTAATCTTGTCAAAACATAATCCAAGTAATCTGCTGTAGCTTTTCCTGGCTGGCCGGTCGTTACCTTGGTTTTTTTGCGTAACTTCAAAAAGGAAATCACTCGTTTGCTAGATGGTATTAGGAGGATGAAGATTTTTGGCAATGAAATTGAAATCGATAAAGAAATTAAAGAATTTGGTAAAAGTGTAAAAAAAGCAGAGCAAGAAGTCCCCATCACTCAGCCGAGCAAAACAGAAGTAGATTCAAATTCGGATATTTTAAAAACCGCAGAGGAGAATCCACGAATTGCTATTTTATTACTTGCGGCCGAGATTGAGAAAACTCTCAGAGAACTGATTGCTAGTCTTGGTTTGCTTGATGGTAAAAATTATACAAACGTTCGGCAAGCATTCGACTTGTTGGAGAGGCGTGGATCACTGCCTAAGCACGTGCTTGGCTCAGTCCAGATATTCTTTGATCTGAGAAATAAAATTGCCCATGGAAAAGATCCTGATAACACCGACTCTGCTATTGGTGTTTTAGACATTGGAATGACCCTGCTCAGCACTCTGCGCTCTATTCCGCACGAGACCAACGTTGTCTATCGTACTGGTGTGGATCTTTATCGAGATAAAGATTGTAACGTAAAGAGGGTTGATGTGTCGGGTATCATTCTTGAAACAAGAAGTCCGGGGGGGGCAAAGATTGATTATAGAATTTTTCCAACCACGAAGCCTGCTTATTACACTATTGGAAAAAAAGTCGCCTGGGAATGGAATTTAACAAATATCTGGGGTCCAAGTTGGTATTTCGACCCCATAAGCGGTGACAAGACGGTGGCTTGGTTAAGCGCGGGCGAATTTGTTGGTAGGCATATTGAAGAAGTTTAAAAACATTCAAATGGATAAATTGTTAAAGTCGGTGCGATCAGCCCTCGTAGAGAAAAATTATTATTCTGCACTTTTTGTCACTCTTGCTCTTCCTGATATTTGTGCGGCTTCAGAACATGGAAAAACTTTACCCGCTTGTTATTCGGCTTGGTGGGAAAAATACATGCCAAGTTACAGGAATTTTCTTGGTGGAAATGACTGCTATGCATTAAGGTGCGCAATGCTTCATCAGGGAAAAGACGATATTACCGATCAGGCAAAGAAAGATGCCTTAGATTATTACGTTTTTCTGACACAAGGACCTAATTGCAACCTGATTAGTAATTGTGAGATTGGCGGTAAATTGCATTCATTTCTTCAACTGAACGTGGCAGATTTTTGCGAAGATGTCTGCATGGCGGTGGAAAAATGGATAGATGATACATCTGCTACCCCGGCAATTGTTGCACGCCTAAATGAAACCATCGAAATCCACTCACCCGGCTATATTCATCTCGACGTTGTAGAATTTGGTTAATATTTTGCCCCACCCGCCCTTCCTCCTGTAAGATCGGGTACAGTTACGCTATGCCCGCCAAATTCACCCACCTCCATACCCATTCGCATTACTCCTTATTGGAGGCTTTGCCGCAGGTGGATAAATTGGTGAAATTCGCCAAATCCCAGGGGTCCACGGCGGTCGCCCTGACGGATAACGGGAATATGTTCGGGGTGATCGAGTTCGTGCAGGAGTGCCAGAAAGCGGAGATCAAGCCGATCATCGGGTATGACGCCTTCGTGGCGGTCGAGACGATCGATTTGAAGCGCCACCGCATCGACGACAAGAATTCCCGCATGGTGCTCCTCGCGGAAACGATGGAGGGGTACAAGAATTTGATGAAGCTCGCGTCAGTCGCGTATCTCGATGGTTTTTATTATCGCGCACGTATCGACCGGAATCTGCTCCGCCAGCATGGGAAGGGAATCATCGCGCTCGCTGGACCGAGAAGCGACATCGGCAAGTGGCTCGCCGATGGCAACGTGGAACAAGCGCGCGAGCGCGCGAAGGAGTATGCCGAGATTCTCGGCAAAGAAAATTTTTTCTTCGAGCTGCTGCATCAACCCGACAGCCCGACGCAGAAAGAAACAAACG
The DNA here is from genome assembly GCA_964471445.1 of uncultured Gammaproteobacteria bacterium. Taxonomy (GTDB): domain Bacteria; phylum Patescibacteriota; class Patescibacteriia; order SG8-24; family DYFX01; genus DYFX01. The sequence continues at coordinate 1,513 of CAYYII010000052.1, read as the reverse complement.
ACGCCTTCATCGCGCTCGGCAAGGAACTCGGTATCGGCGTGACGGCTTCGCGCAACGTCTATTATTTGAAGCCGGATGAAGCCGAAGCACGGTCGCTTTTGTTGTGCATCAAGGACAACCGTACCCTCGAAGATCGCGAGCGGACGGTCACGGCCGACAACGATCTTTCGATGACGCATCCGGACGAGATCGAAGAAGCCTTCAAGGACGTCCCTGAAGCGATTGAAAACAATTCAAAGATTGTCGAGCGCTGCAATGTCCAGCTCGAACTCGGCAAGTGGAACTTCCCGGTTTACGAAATTCCGGATGGGCTCACGGCGATTGAATACCTGAAGCGGATCTCCTACGAGCGCCTGCCAGGCCTCTTGAAGCGCGATCTGAACGACGTGGAAAAAGACCGTCTGGCCTACGAGCTCGATATCGTCGAGAAGAAAGGCTACGCGACATACTTCTTAGTCGTCGCCGACTATGCGTCGTGGGCCCGCGCGCAAGGCATTATTTCGACGACCAGAGGCTCGGCCGCCGGTTCGCTCATGGCCTTCGCGATCGGCATCGTCACGGTCAATCCGCTCGACTTCAACCTGCCGTTCGAGCGCTTCCTGAACCCGCTCCGCCCGTCCGCGCCTGATATCGATATGGACTTCGCCGACCATCGGCGCGGCGAGGTGTTGGATTACGTAAA
>CAYYII010000052.1:0-821 GCA_964471445.1 uncultured Gammaproteobacteria bacterium | reverse complement strand
AGGAAAGTACGGTGTGGACCGGGTTGCCCAGATCTGTACGTTCGGAACGATGGCTGCTCGCGCTTCGATGCGCGATGTCGGCCGCGCCTTGGGCTATCCCGTCGCCTTCTGCGACCAGATCGCCAAGATCATCCCGTTCGGCCAGCAGGGTTTCGCCATGACGATCGACCGCGCGCTGAACGAAACGCCTGACTTCAAGCGCCGGTACGACAACGAGCCGGAAGTGAAGCGCATGGTCGATCTCGCCAAGCAGATCGAAGGCAACGCGCGGCATTGTTCCGTCCATGCCGCCGGCGTCGTCATTTCCGACAAGCCGCTCGTCGAATACACGCCGCTTCAAAGGGAAGCGGGCGGCGAGGCGATTATTACGCAGTATGAAATGAACGCGGTCGAAGCCGCCGGCGTCCTCAAGATGGACTTCCTCGGTATCCGCAACCTTTCGATTTTGGAATACGCCATCGACCTGGCGAAACGGACGAAGGGCGCAGAGATCGATCTCGTCCATATGGACTGGAAGGACAAAAAAACCTTCGACATGCTCGCCGCCGGCAAGACGATGGGCCTCTTTCAGTTGAACGGGGACGGTATGACGAAGTACCTGATGCAGCTCAAGCCCACGGTCATCGAAGACATCATGGCTATGGTCGCGCTCTATCGCCCGGGCCCGATCGAAATCATCCCGGACTTCATCAAGCGCAAGCATAATCCGAAACTTGTCACCTACCTTGATCCGCGGATGAAGGACTATCTTGGCATGTCGTACGGTATGCTCGTCTACCAGGACGACGTCTTGATGACGGCGATTAATCTCGCGGGCTACG
>CAYYII010000051.1:0-6316 GCA_964471445.1 uncultured Gammaproteobacteria bacterium | reverse complement strand
GCCAAGCCGCCGTGACCGATCTCGCGGCGGCCGCCGCCGAAGAAGCGTCCGGTTTCGCCGACGGAGTAATGGGGGAAGTTGTAATGGTGGAAGTAGCGGCGCTTCTCCGAGAATTCCATGCTGTCGACCAACTGGACGTCGGACGGGGCGCCAAGCGTCACAGTCGAGAGGATTTGCGTTTCGCCCCGGGAAAACAGGCCGGAGCCGTGGACGCGGGGGAGAAGGGCGACTTCGGCGGAGAGCTCGCGGATCTCGTCGAGACCGCGGCCATCGCAGCGCGTGCCTTCATCAAGAATGATCTGCGAGACGACTTCTTCGACCCACTTCTGCATCGCGTCGATAGCCCATTTGCGCTTGTCCTTGCCGACCTGCTCGGCTTTCAGGTGTTCATCAAGCGTGTGCGCGAGCGCTGTTTTGGCTTTTGCGCGCTCGACCTTCGTCGCTTTCGGCGTCGCGAAAAGATACTCCCGAATCTTCGGGAAGATGAACGCGCGCGACTTGGCGATCAGCGCCTCCTTTTCCTTGGCGGTTTCTTCGTCAACGCCGATCAGCTCGTTGACCGAGCGCTTCGGCTTGCCGACCTCGGCGACAATCTTTTCGATAAATGCTTGGATCTCCGTGAGATGCTTGGCGCCGAAACGCATCGCGGCCATCATGTCTTCTTCCTTTGCCTCGTTGCTTTCCGCTTCCACCATCGTGGTGAGCGACGGCGTGCCGACGATCACGAGATCGAGATCGCCTTTGTCGCGGGCCTCATACGTCGGGTTGATGACCCACTCGCCGGCGACGCGGCCGACGCGAATGCCGCCGACGGGACCGGCCCACGGGATATCAGACATGCCGAGCGCGATCGAGGTGCCGATCATCGCCGGGATGTCGTAATCGTTCTCCTTGTCGAAGGCGAGCGTCGTGAAGACGACCTGGATCTCGTTCCGGATCTTCTGTTCGAAGAGCGGTCGGATCGAGCGGTCGATCATACGGCCAACGACGATCGCGTCATCGGTCGGACGGCCTTCGCGCTTCAGGAAGCGCGAGGACTTGATCTTGCCGGAAGCGTAGAGACGCTCCTCGTTTTCGACCGAGAGCGGCAGGAAGTCGATGCCGTCGCGGGAACCCGCGCTCATCGTGGCGGTCACGAGCACCATCGTGTCGCCGTAACGCACGACGCAGGAGCCGTTGGCCTGCTTCGCGATCTTACCGATCTCAACCGAGAGCGTTTTACCGCCCCATTCAAGCGAAAACTGCTTGGTCATGAGAGAGTCCCGGCGATGCGGCAGTATACAGTCCGCGCTCCCCGATGTTTCAGGGAACCTGGACTGCGAACTGCTCCGCTCGCTGCAGGACGGTTATGGATGATCCCTCCCAGACGGGAGGAGGCGGACGCCCGATGTTCGGGCGGCTGCCTCCCCGCACCTGCGGGGAATGCGCCTATTCCTGGTCGTCTTTGAGCATTTGGCTGATATTCGGATCGACATCGTCGGCGGTCGGGGCGGATTTCGGTCCGCGCGCGCCGTTGACCCGTCCGGTGTGCCGCGTCGGGATCAAGTAGCGGCCCTGGTCGCGGGAGAGATCGACGAAATCATCGGCGGCTTCGACCAATTTGGAGGAAGACGTTTCACGGAAAGCCATGACTTCGGTCTGGACGCCCATGTTTTGAAGGTATTCGACGAGCGGGATGAAGTCGCCGTCGCCTGAGACGAGAACGACCACGTCGAGCTTCGGGGAAAGGCGGATCGCGTCAACAACCATGCCGACGTCCCAATCGGCTTTTTTGGCGCCGCCCAGGAAGACCTGGACTTCGCGCTCTTTGGTTTCGATGCCGAGCTTGGTCAGGGCATCGAAGAACGATTGTTCTTCCGGCACGCCGGCTCGGACGACGTAGGCGATCGCCCTGACGAGGGCGCGATCGGCAACGGCTGTTTCGACGATGTTTCCGAAGTTTACGCGGCAGTTGTAAAGGTTCTTCGCCGAGTAGTACATGTTCTGGACATCGATGAACACGCCGACGCGCTGGCTTTTCTGCTTGATGACGGCCATGGAAAGAAAATAGTGAGTTTGCCCCGCACGCGCAGGGTCCGCCAATGGCGGAAAATACGGTCAAAAATCGGAAGCGCGCGGATCACGCAACGGGGCGAAGGCCCCGCGTGACGCCACGCGCTTGTCAGCTTACATCTTCAGCTTTTCGGTCAGCTTCGCGTACTCCTTGGGCATTTCGCGCTGGAGGTAGCGGAGCAACTTGCGGCGCTCGTTGACCTTGCGCAGCAGACCGCGGCGGGAAGAGAAGTCCTTTTTGTGCATTTTCAGGTGGTCTGTCAGATCCTTGATCTCCGCCGTGAGGATGGCGATCTGGACCTGAGCGGAACCGGTGTCCTGGTCGTGCGTCTTGAACTTCTCGATGATTTTTTTCTTGGCGTTCGTGTCGAGCATACAAGCTTATATATGCCGTCGCGCCGAGTAGGAGCCTGCTCAAGGCTGAAACCAAGCGTCGCGGCCGGAGTTAAGTACGGGGAAAGACTATCAAAACAAAGGAGGGGCGTCAAGTCTCGGGGATGGATAAAGAAAAAGCCCTAGGCGACCTGCGCGATGGCCTGGGGCTCCGGAAAGAAGTGTCGGTCAAGCTCGGGTCCGTAGCGCTTTTCGATCACGAGGGTGGTCTCCAGCGTTCCTGGGCGAATTTGCGGAACATAGACTTCGTTGGCATTCCACGCGGCGATCACGTCCGCCAGCATGTGGCCATAGCAGGATCCTTCATCGACCGCGCCGGCAATCATACCGATCTGTCCATGCGGATCCAAGTCTATCCCGCTCGCCACGAGCGATCCGGCGTAACAACAGTCGTTCAGGAGCAGCGTGGGCCCTTTTCTCGATCCGATCAGCACCGGCGCAAGCAATCGATAGGGTAGGCGCAGCTTCTCCGTCTCGTCCTCGATACCGTACTGCCAGCCCGTTTCGCCGGTTCTCGCGTCCTTGTACCCATGTCCGATATAGGCGATCAGGAACGGAGAGTGACCGACATGCTCTGCGGAGCGGAGGAGAACTAAGGAAAGCTCATGCGGCCGGCGATTCCAAGCCTGGCAGATTTCTGTCGATTCGATGCCAGCCGTGTCGAGATACTCCGCAAGCCTCTTCGCATGATCCCAAAATTTTCGTTCGCTTCCGACGACGATCAACGCGTTTCGCATCGAACCTCCTTTGACGTGCGGCTGCATTGAAGTAAAAAACCGCCCCTCTGTCAAGGGCGGCGCGTTTGATGCTGGACGAACTCCGCGCCGTGTCCGAGACCGATATTGATCGGGACCCCGGCTCGGCAGTACGGACATGCGTCGGCTTGATGCCTGAGGAGCGTGCGAGAGACGAGCGTCGAGAAGGGGATCAAGATGTCATCTCGGCGCGGGACGAGGCGAGGGCTCTTGAGCACGAGCTCTTTCACACCGCCGCGATTCCAGTACGCGATGGCGCCAATGATCCTGCCTCCGGCTTCGTGGATCGCGCGTGCGGCGGCCAGCAGGCTCTGAGCCGTATTCAGGATGTCCTCGCCGAGCAGGACGGTACGGCCACGAACGGCTTCGGCAGCTTCGGACGTAAGCGAGAAGCCGCCTTTCCCATCCTTCTGGATCGAGATTGCGATGACCGGCGGAGCATTTCCGTTTCTGATCCGATTGAATTCCACGGCCATGCCGTTGGCCACTTCCGCGCCGCTGTCGGCCGGGCCGGCAACGATCTCCGGAAACGGCGCGTCTGCCGTATCGAGCCAACGCAAGACCATCTCGCGCGCCAGGACCGCCGCGGCTTCGGGGTCGGCGAGCACGGCCTTCTTGTCGAGATATGTATCGCCGTGCTCTCCGCCGGCATACACGAAGTGGCCATTCTGATGGAACGCGCCGAGGCGTATGAACAGCGCGACGACGCCCGCTTCGTTCAGTCGCTTCCGGTCATTTCCCTGATGCGGATGTAGACACATGGTTCCTCCGGCGCGCATTGCACATAAAAAAAGATGAGATGTCAATCCGACGTGTCGGAAAGAAAAAGTCCTACCAGGGGAGGTAGGGCTTGAACGAGTTCTCGACGGGCGATGAGATCTGTTCCTTGCACGCTTCGATGTCGAGCCGATTCTCGGCGAAGAAGGCCTCAAGATCTCGCTTCGACAGCGTCCGTACCGCGTTGCGCTCGTCTTCCTCCTTCAAGATGACGAGATTCGCGAGCTTGATAATCACGCCCCTGTTCGCTTCGACGCATGCGCGGGTCTGCGCGTAGAGCAGCACCCGTTCCGGCTTGAGCAATCCGTTCTTCAAGCACTGATCGTCCACCTTGCTGGCGGGCGGGCAATCGCACTGCGCCGCTTCGCAATAGCGGAGAGACTCGAATGCCGATTGGTCGGAATCCGGATCGATTTCGGACGGAGTTTTCTTGAAAAGAATCTCTTCGGCGGCACCGCCGGCCAGCGAGATCATCGCGAGCGCCCGGTGCTGATAGGCCTCGTCGTCTTCGAGGCCGCCCGCTTCCCAGCTCATCATGCCCCAGTACTTTCCCTCGCTGGTTCTCGAGAAGACTTCGAGCTTCCGGAAATCGCGCTTGGGCAAGAGGGCTTCGCCGACGACAGCATGGGCCGCTTCATGATGAGCGGTGATGATCTGATCTTCCGGCGAAACCCGGTCGCGCTCGACACTTCCCGCACCGCTCATGCCGATCGCGCTCGAATCGTATTGCCTGATGACGATGATTGTCGCAAGGCAGATGCTGGCGGCGATCGCCGCGGTGAAGAGAATGCCCAGCACGAGAAGGAATGCGATGCGTCGCTTGGACATGCGAACCTCCCAAAGCGTTGCGAAACGCTCTTCTTGACGCTATCAGCGGACGCGGACTCGGTCAAACGCGCGGAGTGTCGTACAATACAAAAAGAGAGACCGACGGCGGTCTCTCACAGAGAAAGAGAGTTGAAGGAAGGAACTAGTTGCGAACGATGCCGTGTGCGCGCCGCTTTTTTTCCAGAGCAGCCATGTTGCGGGCGACCAGCTGCGCAACATTGCGGCGGAGGGCGTCTTCTCCTTGCGAATGCCAACCGTAGAACATGCTCCAGTTGGTGATCGCCTTGTTCAAGTACTTGCAGCCGCCCTTGTAGTTGCCGGCCGCGTCGTACTGGCAGGGGTTATCGGCACCTCCCAAGTAGCGGCGGATGGCCCACCCCCACGCCTTGTAGTCATCGCTGGTGCGGGTTTTCAGTGCCTGGTCGTGATGGGATTTCAGTTCCCAGCCGGCGATGAGCGCGCCGCCGCAGCAGGTCAACGGGCCGATGCCGTACTTCCAGGCGTACTTGTCGACGACTTCTGCGCCGGAGAACTGGAACGGGCCGCAGCAGCCGCCGAAGCCGTGCACGAGTCCGGTGTCTGGATCCTTGGAAGGACAGGAGCACATCAAGGTGTCCACGTTCCATCCGAAGGCTTCGCCCATCCTTCTCATCGCCTCGAGATGGCTCGTGCCTTTGGCGCGATCCCGCCGCTCGAGCTCCGGCACGACCAAGCAGTTGCCGGAAGCCAGATCGGAGCCTTCCACTCTGCCTGTCTCGTTGCGCCAGACGCTCCCGAGCACTTCGTAAGGCGTCCCGGTCGTTCCGCTCGCGTACTTCAGGATGTCATCGGCCTGTTCCGGATACGTCACCGGATCAAACTGCGCGCAGACATCGGCGTAGTTGGATGACATGACCGGTGCCGGCGCCGTTGCGGGCGTCGGTGCGAAGGATTCGGGCTCGTCGTCGGCAACGGCCGGCGTCGAGGCGGATGCGACCGTGATGATCTCGGACTTCTCCGCATGCGCGGCGCGGACAGACGTTCTCTCCTTGTCTTTGAAAGGTCCGGTGAAGAAAAACGAGACGATCACGGTGATAAAGACCGCGGTCGTGAAAAGACTGGTCAGTCTCACGTAAAGCTCCTGGATGGATGGGCGGTTCCGGACGCCCACAGTGAGGTCAAAAGACCAGTGCGGAACCCTTGAAGCATAGCAGAAAAGACGGTTTTTGTCAACATTATTTGACAGAGTATGGCCTTGAAGGAAAAAGACGATATTTCAGCAAAAAAAAGCCAAATTCACGAGCTGATCCGTGATTTCGGCGACTATTTGGAAATCGAGAAAAACCGGTCTAAACGCACCCGCGAGAACTATGGGTTCTACCTGGGCCGTTTTGCCGACTGGGCTTTGGAAAAAGGGATCGCCAAGGCCAGCGCCATTTCTTTGGATTCCGTGCGCCAGTTCCGTCTTTGGCTCAACCGTCTTGAAGACCAGTACGGGCAACCGCTGAAAAAAAATACGCAGAACTATCACT
>CAYYII010000050.1:0-6331 GCA_964471445.1 uncultured Gammaproteobacteria bacterium | reverse complement strand
AAGGACAAAAGCAACGCGAAGCGGACGAACCGCGCTTCGCGCGCATGCAGACGATAGCGTTCGAACAATCCCACGAACATACTTCATGTGAAGCGTACCGGAAATGCGCTATACTATCAAGGTATGTATAGCGACGCTCTCTTGCAGAAAATCCTCCTTGAATCCGGCACGCTGAAACAGCCGGAACTCAAGGAGCATCTCGCCGCCGCCAAGGAAAAAAAGGTCCGCCTTGAAGAGCAGCTTCTCGAAAAGATGCCGGAAGAGACGCTCTATCGCGTCATCGCGGAGTATTTCAAGGTGCCGTTCATCGACTTGAAGGGCGTGCAGGTCCGCAAGGATTTTCTCGACCTCGTGCCGGAACCGATCGCCACGACGCACGACATCGTCCCGTTCGACAAAGGCGAGACGATCCTGAAAATCGCCGCGCTCGATCCCGAAGACCTGCAGACGATCGAATTCCTGAAGCACAAAACGGGCCTCGAGGTGCAGGTCCATGTCACGACGCCGTTCGCGCTCCACGAGATCATCAAGCAATACAAGCGCTCGCTCAAGGCGGAATTCGAAGACATCGCCAAAGTGACCGCCACGGGTGACGAAACGGATCAGCAGAAGCTCCGCGAACTCGCCCAGGATCTTCCGGTCGTGCGGATCGTCGAATCTTTGCTGGAACACGCCGTCTTCGAAGGCGCCTCCGATATCCACATCGAGCCGACCGAGCAGGACCTGGCCGTGCGCTATCGCGTCGACGGTATCCTGCGCAATGTCATGACGCTGCCGAAAAACGCGCAGGCCGGCATCCTCGCGCGCATCAAGGTCTTGTCGAACCTGAAGCTCGACGAGCACCGCCTGCCGCAAGACGGCCGCATGAAGATCAGCGGTCCCAGCTACAAGTACTCCGTCCGTGTCTCGACACTGCCCGTCATGGACGGAGAAAAGGTCGTCATGCGCCTTCTCTCCGAAACAGCCCAAGCGCTGACGCTCGAGCAGCTCGGCTTCAACGACAAGCATCTCGAAGCGGTCAAGCGCAACATCGGCAAGCCGCACGGTATCATCTTCGTGACCGGGCCGACCGGCTCCGGCAAGACGACGACCTTGTATTCGATCCTGTCCCTGCGCAACACGCCGGGCGTCAACATCTCGACGATCGAAGATCCGGTCGAATACCGCATGACCGGCGTCAACCAGTCGCAAGTCAATCCAAAGATCGGCTTCACGTTCGCGATCGGCCTCAGGACGCTCTTGCGCCAGGACCCGAACATCATCATGGTCGGCGAAATCCGCGACGGCGAAACCGCCGAGATCGCCACCAACGCGGCCATGACCGGTCACTTGGTCTTCGCGACGCTCCACACCAACGACGCCGTCACCTCGCTCCCCCGCCTCGTCGACATGGGCGTGCCGCGCTTTTTGGTCGCCTTCACCTGCAACATGATCATCGCGCAGCGGCTCGTCCGCAAAGTCTGCAAGGAGTGCAAGGAGTCCTATAAGATCTCGAAGGCACAGCTCAAGGAGATTTCGGATCTCTACAACATCCCGACCGTGACCGCGTCGCTCCAGCGCGAAGGCTTCCTGGCGAAAGGCGAGACGCTCGACAAGGTCGACTTTTTCCGTGGTGCGGGCTGCAAGCAGTGCGGCGACGAAGGTTACAAGGGTCGTGTCGGCATCTACGAAGTATTGGAAGTCTCGAAGCCGATCCAGGACCTGATCAGCAAGAACGCCTCGAGCGCAGAGATCGTCGCGGCCGCGGACCGCGAAGGCATGATCGGCATCGTCGAGGACGGGTTTTCCAAAGCCATCAAAGGCGTGACCTCGCTCGAAGAGATCATGCGCGTCACCAAGGAATAACATGGCCGCCTCTCCCACCCTCTCATTCGCCGGCCTGCGCCGGCGCTTCATGCGGATCAAGCTTCCGCAAAAAATCTTCTTTACCGAAAACTTGCGCGTGATGATCAAGGCGGGCTTGTCGCTCACCGAAGCCCTGCACACCCTGGCGCTCCAGACGGAGCATAAGGGCTTCCGCTCGGTCATTACCGAGCTGAACGCCGACGTCGAACAAGGCAAAAGCCTGTCGCAGGCGCTCGGACGCTTCACGAACGTCTTCGAGCCGATCTTCATCAATATGATTGCCGCCGGAGAAATCTCCGGCACGCTCGAGAAGACGCTCGAGCAGCTGACCGTCCAGATGCGCAAGGACTACGAGCTCGTCTCGAAAGTCAAAAGCGCGATGACGTACCCGATCGTCGTCCTGTCCGCCACCATGCTGATCGGCATCGGCATGATGATCTTCGTCGTCCCGCAGATCCTCTCGATCTTCAAGGAAATGGGTGACGTCGAGCTACCGCTGCCGACACGCATCCTGATCGGGGCGACCGACATCATGAAGCATGACTGGCCGTTCCTGATCGTCGGCGCGATCGGTGGCGTCTCCGGCTTCCTGTGGGTGATCAAGCGCCCGCTCGGGAAGCGCATTTGGCACCGCATCCTCTTGGGTATGCCGATCATCGGTCCGATCATCAAGAAAATCAACCTCGCGCGCTTCACCCGGACGCTGTCGGCCCTCCTGCGCACCGACATCCCAATCGTCCAAGGCTTGACCATCACGTCAGACATCGTCCGCAACGTCTATTATCACGACGCCTGTTTGGCGATGGCCGAAGCGGTCAAGAAGGGCGAGACGATTTCGCACGTGCTGGAACAATCCCCCAAACTGTTTCCCCCGCTCGTCATCCAGATGACCGCAGTCGGCGAACGGGCGGGTACCATCGATCAAATGCTTGAAGAGATCGCCGAATTCTACGAAAAGCAGGTCGATGGCATCATGGGCAGCCTTTCCTCGATCATCGAGCCGATCCTCATCATTTTCCTGGGCGGCGCAGTCGGCGGCATCGCCCTCGCCATCATCACACCGATTTATTCGCTGACCACGCAGTTCGGCCAATAGCGCGAAGAGGCCGTTCTCGGGTATACTGGAAGAAATTGGAGGACGCGCATGATTCTCTTTCCAGATCCGACGAACAACGCTGTGGGGCTCGACGTGAGCGACCGCGTTTTCAGGCTGGTCGAAATCCGTCCGGGACCGTTCTATCGGCGCTCGCTACAGCTGCACCGCTATTCCGAAGAGCGCCTCGGGGACGGCGTAGTCGTCGCAGGCGAATTCAAGAAGCCGGATGAAGCGATTGCGCGGCTCAAAGCCCTCCTCAAAAAAGCCTACGGACGGCATGTCGTCCGCGGCGCGATCGTGTCGTTGCCGGAAACGCGCACCTTCATCAAGGTGATCAGCGTCAAGAAACCCGAAAAGCCGGAAGACATCCCCCGCGCGATCATCGCCGAAGCGGAGCTACACATCCCGACGCCGATCAACGACCTCTACCTCGACTGGCAACATTTGGAAAATCCCGCCGCCGTCGCCGTTGGCAAACCAATGAACGTGACAATCGGCGCCGCGCCCAAACAGGTCGTCGACGGCTATTCGACGATCCTGGAAGCAGCCGGCCTGATCCCCGTCGCCTTCGAAATCGAAGCCCAAGCGATCATGCGGAGCGTCATTCCGTACGGCGACGACGGCAAGCGCGCGCGAGGCATCGTCGATTTCGGCGCGACGCGTTCCAGCCTCATCGTCTACGACAAGGGCACGATCCAGTTCACCGTCAGCATCCCGCTGTCGGGCGACGTGGTCACGCAGCGAATCGCCGAAACGCTGAAGGTCGACGCCGCCGAGGCAGAGCGCACCAAGCGGCAGTGCGGCGTGGACGTGCACAAGTGCGGCACCCATCTCTGGAAAATCATGGAACCGTTCATGACCGAGATGGCCGACCGCGTTCTCGACGCCGTCGAATTTTATCGCGACCATTTCCCGAATGGGCGTCAGCTCGACGAAATCCTCCTGACCGGCGGCGGCTCCAACATGGCGCGCATGGACGAATTGCTGACCGAGCTCATCAAGACGCCGGTGCGCAAAGCCGACCCGTGGGTCAACATCGACGCCGGGCGCTCCCCGCTTCCCCGTGAAATCATGCTGAGCTCCTCGACCGTGATCGGCCTAGCCCTCCGGCAGGTCTTGGGGGAACCGGCCGTCAAAAAAAACCATGATCGGGCTTAACCTCCTTTCGCCGAAGCAAAAGGACGCACTCCGCACCCGCGTCCTCTACGCCATGATCGAGCGCCTGATGGTCTCCGTCGTCTTTTTTTCGCTCTTGGCCGGCGTTCTCCTCGTGTTCGCCAAGATCCAGCTTTCAAAAAACCTGACGCAAATCGAAGCTCGCCAGATTCTGGCGGCCGAATACGTGACGGTCAACGACAGCGTCAAAGCGCTCGATCAGCAGCTCGCCCGCGTCGACGCGCTGCAGCGGCTGGCCGTCTCGCCGTCTTCGCTCTTGCGCGACCTAGCCGCGCGCACGCCGCCCGGCATCGCCGTCGCGAACGTGCATCTCGAGATCGGAACCGGAAAAATGGAGCTGACCGGCATCGCCGCACGCCGCGAAGACCTTTTGGCGTACGAAGAGGCGATGAAAAAATCCCCATTCGTCAAACAGCTTGACTCCCCGATCTCCAACTTGTTCAAGAAAACCGACGTCAACTTCCAGTTTGAAATCCTGCTCAACGTGGACGCGATGAAAAAAGCGTACGAACCCGCGCCATGAAACTCCAAAACGCCAAACTGACGGTCGCGCTCATGACGATCGGAGGGCTCGCTGCCCTCGCCGCGATCGCGTTCTTCCTGTTCCTGCCGGCGCTCCGCGACGCGCGCGACCTGAAGCAGCGAATCGTGAGCGCGCAGACGGAACTGGAAGCCCAATACGCCAATCGGAAGAACCTGCTTTCGAGCCGCGCGAAGGTGGTCGAGACCAAGGAGATCATGAAGACGCTCTCCGCGCAGTTCCTGCCGCCCGGACGCGAGCTGGACTTTATTACCGGCTTGGAAACGTTGGCCTCAAAAAACGAAGTCGTCGAACGCCTCCAGCTGTTCAAAAACGAAAGCGAGCGGGCGGCCCCGGAATTCGACAACCGGTTCGACCTCACGATCGACGGGCCGTACGCGGCGGCGTTCCAGATGCTGATCGATCTCGAAAAATTCGAGACGCTCATGGTCGTCGACTCCTTGACCATCCGTCCCGGCGGCGGTTCCGACGGGCCGTCGACGCTGACGATCGATCTGCACGGCTCCATTCCATCGCCGCCAAAAGGCCTCTTATGAGCAAGCTGTTCTCGTCACTCTCGCTCAATCGCGTGTTTACCACTGCTATCCTGCTGATTTTCGGCGTCTTCTTGGCGTTCCTCGGCTACCTGTATGTCGCCTTCAGTGGAGTCCTGATCGGTGACGTGCAGGCAGACATCGCTCCTGAGGTCTTGAAAGGGTTGCAAACAAAAAAATTCGAAACGGCCGTCGGCCGCTTCGAAACGCGCGCGCATCTTCCCGACATCCCGGCCGACATCCCGAATCCGTTCGACGCTCCCAAGAAATGACGTCAACGGGCCAGCGCACGTTGAAGGGCGTCGATGCAGACATCGACGTCTTTTTCTTCGGTCCGCCAGCCGAAACTCAGGCGCACGACCGACTTGGCGCGCGCCTCGTCGAGTCCCAGCGCCTTGACGATCGAAGACGCTTCGCGGCTTCCGGATTTGCAGGCGGAGCCGGCCGCCGCCATGACACCGTCGCGGCTGAGCAAGAGTACGATCCAATCGTTGTCCTTGCCCGCGCATTCAAAGGTAAGGATATGCGGCGCGATCTTCGCGTCCGCCGACAGCAACCGTTTCGCGCTGGATGGCAAGCCTTCAGACAAGCGAGCGTGGAGTGTTTTGTAGCGTTCAATTTCCGAAACGCGCGAAGCCCGCAGCGCGTCGGCCGCCGCGCCGAATCCGAGAATGCCGGAAACGTTTTCCGTGCCGGAACGAAAGCCGCGCTCATGGCCGCCGCCGGTCACGACAGGAACAAGTTTCAGACCTCTCCGCACAGCCAAGGCTCCGACACCTTTCGGACCGCCGATCTTATGCGCGGAAACGGTGAAAAGATCGGCGTGGGCCGAAGCCGTGGTCAGCTCCGTGGAAACGAGCGCTTGAACGGCGTCCACATGGAAGAGAATGTCGCTCCGACGGAGACCGGCATCTAACGCTCGACCGATGTCCTCGATCGGCTGGAGGCTGCCGAGCTCATTCGAAGCTGCGATCACGGTGACAAGCGCCGTCTCAGGGCGGACGGCGGCCAGCACGTCATCCACTCGCACGGCGCCGTCAGCCCCAGGTGGAACGCGCGTGACGTCCAGGCCGTGCTCTTCGAGTGCCTCGAGCGTCTTGAGGACGGAGGCATGCTCCAAGGCCGTGGTCACGACATGTG